>DATMAN010000101.1 GCA_035560005.1 Burkholderiales bacterium
CGCATTGCGGCGGGTAGGAGCATGGGCTATCGTAGCCGCGGCCTGGACGGGCCGCCCGTTTCCGCTCTGTAAGGAGGCGCCATGGGAGTAGGCACCATCGTGGTTCTGGCACTCGTCGCCGCGGCAGCCGTGTGGGCGATCCTGATGTACAACAATCTCGTCACGCTCAAGCACAACGTCTCGAAAGCGTGGTCGAACATCGACGTGCTGCTCAAACAGCGGCACGACGAGCTGCCGAAGCTCGTCGAGACCTGCAAGCAGTACCGGCAGTTCGAGCAGGAGACCCTGCAGCGCGTCACCGAGGCGCGGGCGCGGGTGCAGGAAGCGCGCATGAAGCACGACATCGCGGCCCTGGGACAGGCGGAGACCGCGCTGCGCGCCGGGCTGGGCAGCATCTTCGCCACGGTGGAAGCCTATCCCGAACTGAGGACGGCGGAGACCTTCCAGCACCTGCTCGCGCGCATCAGCGCGCTGGAGAACGCGATCGCCGACCGCCGCGAGTTCTACAACGAGAGCGTCAACATCAACAATGTGCGCATCGAGCAGTTCCCGGACTCCCTCGTCGCCGCGCTGTTCCGCTTCGGTCCTTTCGAGCTGCTGCAGTTCGCGAGCGCGGAGAAGAAGGACGTGGATGTGAAGAAACTGTTCGCGTCCTGAACGTCGAGGCGGGAGCACCGCGAGGGTGCGGCCTGCACCAAAGGATCCGACCATGAGTGACGGAAGGCAGTCCGCTGTCCGTCATCCCGGTCGGCTTCTCGTCAGCCCGTGCTTTGCAGTCCGTCTTGTTTCAGTCCGCACTGCCGACTGAAAACAGATGTCCGGCTTGCTTCGCCTGCGCCTCGTCGAACCGCTGCTGCTCGGCGGGTACTTCCTGCTGCTGGCCATTGGCGCCCGGCTCGAGTCGCGGGAAGGATGGATGGGAACCCTGGGCGTCATCGCGGTGCTGGCGTTCCTGGCCTGGACGCTGAGTTTCAAGCGCATGCTCGCCATCACCGACACGCCGACCTCCAGGATCGCCTCGGCGGCGCAGGGTTACGTGGAGCTGACGGGCCGCGGCTTCAACCACCCGAGCGCGCCGGTCCTGAGCAAGCTCACCGGGCTGCCCTGCCTGTGGTACCGCTACAAGGTCGAGCGACGCACGAGCAACAACAAGTGGGAGCACGTCGCAAGCGGCGTGAGCACCGAGAGCTTTCTGCTGGATGACGGCACGGCACGCTGCCTGGTCGACCCGGAGTTCGCGGAGGTCGTCCCCAGAAACAAGGACACCTGGATCAAGGACGGTTACCGCTACACCGAGTGGCTGATCCTGCCGCAGGAAAAGATCTACGCGATCGGGCAGTTCTCCACGGTCGGTGGAGCCAACAGCAGTCTGGACTTCAATCGGGATGTCTCGGAGCTGCTCGCGCACTGGAAGCAGGACAAGGCAGCCTTGGTCAGGCGCTTCGACCTGAACCGCGACGGCGTCATCGGCGAGGAGGAATGGATGCTGGCGCGGCAGCAGGCACGCAGAGAAGTGCGCAAACGGCACCGGCAGATCCTGAGCGAGTCGGGCACCCATGTACTGCACAAGCCGGCCGACGGCCGACCGTTCTTGATCTCGAATCTGGACCCCGCAAGGCTGGCGCGCCGCTATCGCGTGTGGACGGGCGTTCATCTGGCCGCCTTCGTGGGAGCGGCGGGCGCGGCGTCGTGGCTGATCCTGGGCTAGCTGGGCGCAGCCAACCCGGGTAACGGCTGCCGCGTTTCAAGGGCCGGGAACGGACGCATCGGCACTCGGTGTACTTTTCTCACTGGGAAGCTGCTCTTGCGCTCAGCATCGCCGCGATCTCAGCATGGCCCGCTTCCGCGGCGATCTGGGCGGCGGTCTTTCCGCGGTTGTCCTTCAGCGCGGGGTCCGCGCCGCGCGCGAGCAGCAGTCGCACCGCGTCCTTCTGGCCCTGCCCGGCCGCCCACATCAGCGCGGTGAGATCGTTGTGATAGCGCTTGTTGGCCTCGATACCCAGGTCGAGAAGCGCCTCCACGATGGCCGTGTGCCCGCCACCCGCAGCGTAGATCATGGCCGTCTTGAAGACCTGGTCCTCGACCGCCGGATCGGCACCCGCCGCGAGCAGCGCGCGCAGCATCGCCAGATTGCCGTTATAGGCGGCGGCCATGAGCGGAGTGACCTTGTCGAGGTTGGCCTGGTTCACATCGGCGCCCCTGGCGATCAGAAATTCGACCATCGCCAGGTTGTTGCGCTTCGCGAACATCATGAGAACCGTGTCGCCGGCACGATTGCGCGCGTTGATCGCCGCGCCATGATCCAGCGCCTGGCGCACGGCGCCTTCGTCTGCCTTGCGCGCCGCAGCAAGGAGCTGGGCGTTCAGGCCCAGATGAGCGGCGTCCTGGCTTCTGGCCGGAACCATGAGAACCAGGAGCGCCAGCGCGGCGACCGTCGGACGGACCTTCCTCATTTTCCTGCAACCCGCAAGCCGTTTTCACCTTGTGAACCGGGAAATTGTCATCTATAGTCCCGCCGTCCGCAAATCGCCGTGCCGCCCGAAGCACCGACGGTCACGGCAAGATCGGGGACGTCAAGAACAATCTTTCGGGGGATATCTCTATGAAGCTCCATACCAGACTGAAGCTGCTGTGTGCAGCCCTGCTGTTCGCGGGCGGCACCAGCCTCGGACTCGCGGCCGAAGTCACGGGCGGCGCGACGACGGTCGCCAAACCGATGTCGGCCAAGCTCGGCGCCGTGACGCAGGCGAGACTGAACAAGGCGCACGCCGACAGGCAGAATTGGCTGCACGTCAACGGCGGTTACGCCCAGACCCGCTACTACCCCGGTACGCAGATCAATACCGGCAACGTGGCCAAGCTGCGGCCCGCGTTCGTGTTCCAGACCGCGGTGCTGGAGTCGATGGAAACCGCGCCGCTGGTGGTCGACGGCGTGATGTTCCTCACCACCTCCTACAACCACGTATACGCGATCGACGCGGTGACCGGCGAGGAGTACTGGCACTACAAGCACGACATGGGTCCGATCACCGTCTACTGCTGCGGTCCGAACAACCGCGGCGTGGCGGCGCTCGACGGCATGGTTTACATGGGCACGCTGGACGCACGCCTGGTCGCGCTCGACGCCAAGACCGGCAAGAAGGTCTGGGACGTGCAGATCGCCGATCCCGAGAAGGGCTACTCGGAAACCATGGCTCCGATCGCGGTGGACGGCAAGGTGATCATCGGGACGAACGGCGGCGAGTACGGCATCCGCGGTTTCGTGAAGGCGTTCGACGCCAAGACCGGCAAGCTGCTGTGGACCTTCTACACGATTCCCGAAAAGGGCCATGAGGGCGTATGGGCCACGCACGACGCGACCGGTCGCAACATGCATCGCGACATCGCGGCCGAGAAGCGCATGCTGCAGGAGCGCGGCGGCGACTTCTACCAGACGCTCGGTGGCGGCGTGTGGATGACCCCGGCGATCGACCTCGAAACCCGCACGGTGTTCTTCGTGGTCGGCAATCCCTCGCCGGACCTCTACGGCGACATCCGGCCGGGAGACAACCTCTACACCAACTCCATGGTGGCGGTGGACCTGGACAAGGGCACTTACAAGTGGCACTTCCAGTACATCGCGCACGACGTGTGGGACCTGGACGCGGTGAGCCCGGTCATTCTGACCGAAGCCAAGGGCAAGGACGGCAAGATGCGCAAGGTCGCCATCCACGGCGGCAAGACCGGCTACATCTATGTCCATGACCGCGAGACCGGCGAGCTGATCCGCTTCTCCGAGCCGATGGTTCCCCAGGACGGCCGCTGGACGCTGCCGACGCCGGAAGGCGCACGCATGCTGCCCGGGGCCAACGGAGGCGTGGAATGGAACCCCAAGGCGATCAATCCGAAACTGCGCCTGGTCTATGCCGCGAACCTGCACCAGCCGATGACCTACCATGTCGAGCCGGCCGAGTATCCCGGTGGCGACAAGCTGTGGCTGGGCGGCGCATTCAAGGTCATCCCCGGCGAAAAGCAGTGGGGCCGTCTGGCGGCGGTCAACATCGATACCGGCAAGATGGTCTGGAAAGCCGACACCGAGCAGCCGCTCATGGGCGGCGTGCTGGCCACCGCAGGCGACCTCGTGTTCACCGGTGAAGGCAATGGCTGGTTCAACGCCTACGACGCCAAGAGCGGCAAGAAGCTCTGGTCGTTCAACTGCGGCGCCGGGGTAAACGCCCCGCCCGTGGCCTATGAAGTCAACGGCAAGCAGTACATTGCGGTCGCGGCGGGCGGCAACACCCAGCTCGACTTCAAGCGCGGCAACAGCGTGTTCGTGTTCTCGCTGCCGTAAACTTTTTCGGCGGACGGCCGTTCTATAGACAGTACCGGGGCCGCCTTCGGGCGGCCCTTGTTTTGTAAGCCTCCTTGAACGGCGCGGGGAAAACGATGTCCCGCGCCTTCCACGGAGAGGCGGATGGATTTCTTCCCTCGTCTGCGGCAGGGGCGAAGACGAGGGTGAATGACTCCCACTGGATGAGAAGAGACATGACCAAATTCATCGTATGCGCGGGGCTGCTCCTCGCCATGCCTTTCGGGGCTGCGGCTCAGGACGCCGTTGCCGGTCAACAGAAGGCTCAGGTCTGCGCCGCCTGCCACGGCGCGGACGGCAACTCCACGATCCCGCAGAACCCGATCCTCGCGGGACAGACCGCGCGCTATCTGTATCTGCAGATCCGTGATTTCAAGGAAGGGCGGCGCAAGGATCCCGCGATGTCTGCGGTGGTCGCGAACCTTTCACGCGAGGACATGCTGGACATCGCGGCCTACTACGCCGCGCAGAAGCCCAACGGACAGAACAGCAAAGGCCCCCAGGCACTGGCGGCCAAAGGCAAGCAGGTGGCCGATGCCGCGTTGTGCACGATGTGCCACCTCGGCGGTTTTTCGGGGCAGAACGAAGTGCCGCGCGCCGCCGGCCAGCACTACGAATACATCAGGAAGCAGCTGCTCGACTTCAAAAACCGGAACCGCACCAACGACGCCGGCAACATGACGGCGGTGATGCGCACCATCTCCGATGAGGAAATCGACGCCCTGGCGGCGTATATCGCATCCTTGCGCTGAGGCCGTGACTGCCGCGACCGCCGCACGGCAGTGCCCCGTCTGTGCGTCGTCGCGATAATCACGCCGTCACCTCATGCGCGAACACACCCTTGCCTGCCTCGGTCCCCACGGATTCCACCGTCTGCACTACTACGAATGGGGCGAACCGGCCAACGCGCGCGTGCTGATCTGCGTGCACGGGCTCACCCGCAACGGGCGCGATTTCGACGCGCTCGCCAAAGTCTTGTCGAAGGACTACCGAGTGCTGTGCCCCGATATGCCGGGTCGCGGCAAGAGCGAGTGGCTGACGCACAAGGAGGATTACGCCTATCCGGTGTACTGCGCGGACATGGCAGCGCTCATCGCGCGCAGCGGCGCCGCAACGGTGGACTGGGTGGGCACCTCGATGGGTGGCATCGTCGGCATGTTGCTCGCGGCGCAGGCCGGCAGCCCGATCCGCAAACTGGTAATGAACGACGTCGGCGCGCGCATTCCGGCCACCGCGCTCGGCCGGCTCAAGACCTACGTCGGGAAGGACCCGACATTCGGCAGCCTGGAGGAAGCCGAGGCCTACCTTCGTTTCGTCTCGGCCCCTTTCGGTTCGCTCACCGACGCGCAATGGCGGCATCTGTCCGAGATGTCGTTCCGTCTGCGCGATGACGGGACATGGGGTCTGGTCTACGATCCGGCCATCGCCAACGCCTTTGCCGGCCCGCCGGCCGACGTGGATCTGTGGACGTTCTGGGACCTGGTTCGCTGTCCCACGCTGGTTCTGCGCGGCGCGGAGTCGGACCTGCTGCCGCACGAGACCGCGCTGGAGATGATGCGCCGCGGGCCGAAGGCGAAGCTCGTCGAGTTTCCGGGCATCGGCCATGCTCCGATGCTCATGGCCGAAGATCAGATCGCCGTCGTGCGGGATTTTCTGCTCACTGATTGAGCCGTCGCATCGACCGACGCCGTGGTTGAAGTTTTCCTTTCGGAGGAATGAATGGAGCTGCGCAATTTCAAACGACCGGATGCGAAGCTGGTCGAGCAGTACCGGGAGGTCGCGAAGTGCTACAGCGCTTCGTGCGTGTTCGCCGACGTGCAGCGGCGCGGCGGCGTCATGCATTCCTCGATCAAGCCGATCTTCAAGGGCAAGTGCGTCGGACCGGCGCTGACCGTCAAGCTCTCCCCCGGCGATCTGCAGGACCCGCTGGCGGCGCTGCACGTGGCCCAGGCGGGAGACGTCGTCGTCGTGGATGCCGGCGCGGAAACGGAGACTTCGGTGTTCGGCGGCCTGATGGGCAGCCTGTTCAAGAACCGCGGCGTGCAGGGTGCGATCATCGACGGGGCGTGCCGCGACATCGATGAACTGACGGACCTGAAGTTCATCCTGTTTTCGCGCGCGGTGACCGCCCGCGGCACGCACACGATGTTCTCCGGACGCAAGGATGGCGTCGAGCTGAACGTGCCGATCGTGTGTGGCGGGGTGGTGGTGAATCCCGGCGACATGATCGTCGCCGACGAGATCGGCGTGACGGTGGTGCCGGCTGCGGGACTGACCGAGGTCCTGGAGGCTGCGCGCGAGCAGGCGCGGCGCGAAGAAGCCACGCGCAAGCGCATCGCGGAGGGAAGGACGTTCGAGGAACTGCTGGCGGAATTCGGAAGAATCTGACGTCTCGAATGCTGGCCGTTGACTGGGGCACTTCCTCCCTGCGTTGCTACCGGCTCGACGGTGCCGGCAGGATCCTGGAGCAGCGCTCTTCCGCGAAAGGGATCCTTGCCGTGGAAGGCGGGCGCTTCGCGCAGGCGCTGGAGTCGGAAGCCGGAGACTGGATCGCCGCCGGGGAAGCGCCCATCGTGATGAGCGGGATGATCGGCAGCCGGCAAGGATGGCTGGAAGCGCCTTACGCCGAGTGCCCTGCGGGCCTGGCCGAAATCGCCGGCGCGCTCGAGGAAGTGCGCTGGAAGACTCACCGCGCCTGGATCGCACCGGGACTGACCTGTCGCGACGAGTCCGGCGTGCGCGACGTCATGCGAGGCGAAGAAACGCAGATCCTCGGCGTAATCGACGAACTGGGCGCCGGCGAGCACCGCATCTGCCTGCCGGGCACGCACAGCAAGTGGGCGCTGGTGCGCGACGGGCGCATCGAGCGCTTCGCAACGCACATGACCGGCGAGGTGTTCGCGGTACTGAAAGCGCACAGCATTCTCGGGCGCATGATGAGCGGAGAGCGGTCCGACGAAGCGGCTTTTCTGGAGGGTGTGGCGCGGGCGGGCACACCGGGCGGCCTGCTGCATCACCTGTTCGGCGTCCGGGCACGCGGCCTGTTCGGCGAGATTGGCGACGAAAGCTCGGCATCGTATCTCTCCGGCATATTGATCGGCCATGAGCTGCGCAGCGCTGTCCGCGAGGCAAGCCGGTTCTACCTGCTGTGCGCGCCGCAGCTTGCCGCGCTCTACAGGACGGCCGCGCGCACGATCGGGGCCGAGGCGCTGGCGCTGGATCCGGATGCGGTGGTGAAGGGATTGTTCAAACTGGCGAGGATGAAGGGTGAACGATAAACGACGGCGGATTCAGCGCTCGGCAGGTAGCGGGTCCGCTCTGCCTCCGTGTATTCTGCTGCGTTGAGTGTTCGATGCCGTTCTTGACCGGCTTTCTGATCCCTCGGCCCTCACTTGGTCGCCAAACCCTTCTCCGCCTGGCTCGAGCGCTTCCCGCTGGTGGCGATCCTGCGCGGGATCCGGCCGGTGGAGGTGCTCGAGGTGGGCGAGGCGCTGGCCGACGCCGGCTTCTGCATCATCGAGGTCCCGCTCAACTCGCCGGAACCCTACGCCAGCATCGTCAAGCTCTCGAAGCGGTTCGGCGCACGCCTGCTGGTCGGCGCGGGCACCGTCACCGACTGGACACAGGTTTCGCGGGTGGCGGACGCCGGCGGCGCGATCGTGGTCATGCCACATGCCGACGAGCGCATCGTCGAGGCGGCCAAGCGGCGCGGCCTCTTCGCGCTGCCGGGCTTCGCCACCCCGACCGAGGCGTTTCGCATGATCGACGCGGGTGCCGATGCCCTGAAGCTGTTTCCCGCCGAGGCGAATCCGCCCAGGGTCCTGAAGGCGCTGCGCGCGGTCCTGCCGCGCGAGGTTCCGGTGCTGCCCGTGGGCGGGATCACGCCGGCCAGCCTGCGCGAATACCGGGACGCCGGCGCGGACGGATTCGGCCTGGGCTCGGCACTGTACAAGGCGGGCGCGAGCCTTGCCGAGGTTGCGCAGGCGGCGGAGGCGTTTCGGCGAGCATGGGAGGCATTGCCGAAGAAGTCGTGACGGACAAACCGCGACGATCGCGACTGCGTGGGAGCCGCGACGCGGCGAGCTCGGGCTTCCCGACGACAGTCAGGTCGTCACGGCCGCTCGTAGACGATCTTGATGTGCAGATGGTGACTCGGATCGAGATTGTCCTCGTCCAGCGGTCTCGCCACGGTGATGGGCTTGAGCGGCCTGGCGAGGATCTCGCGCACGAAGTTCGGCAGCGCGAACACGCCCCGATGGGTGGCGCCGTTGTAGAACTGCAGGTCGCGCAACCCCCGCTCGCGGATTCGCCGCTCGACCTCCTCCTCTGACAGCGCGAGCGGGTCGGTCTCGTCGGAAGCCGCCGCCATTCCCCACCATGTGCCGTAGAGCGGGACGTACACCAGGTAGGGCCGCACGATCCTGAACGCCTCACGCAGCGAGCTGATGACCCGGTGATAGACGTTGGGGCGCGTCACGGGCGAGCCCAGGTGCATCGAGAACACGCCCCGCGGGCCGAGGATGCGGCGGCACTCGCGCAGGAACTCCACGCGATACAGCGGTTCGGCCGGCCCGAACGGGTCGGTCAGGTCGAGCATCATCAGGTCGAACTGGTCGCGGCATTGCTCGACGTAGGCCTTGCCGTCGGTGATGAGCACCTTGAGGCGCGGATCGTCGAAGGCGCCCCGGTGCACCCTGGGCAGATGCTCCCTGCAGAACTTGACCACGACCTCGTCGATCTCGGCCATGACCACTTCGCGCATCGACTTGTACTTCAGATACTCCTCGGCCGCACCGCCGTCGCCTCCGCCGATGATGAGGGCGCGCTGCGGCCCCGGGTGCGCGATGCCTCCCGGGTGGATCATGTTCTCGTGGTAATAGAACTCGTCCGCATCGGAGGTCATGAAGTAGTCGTCGATGCGCAGCGCGCGCCCGAACTTCACCGTTTCCAGGACCTCGATGTCCTGGTACGGTGACTTGACGTGCGCAAGGCGGCGCGTGGCCCGGACCCAGAATCCGAAGCCTTCGTTCAGCTGCTCGATCGGAAAGAGGTCCGTGTCCTTGGGCGCCGCCATCCCTACAGCCTCTCGACCGAGTGCACGTTCTCGTGCGCCGGCTTGAAGGTGTCGAGCAGCGACTGGTAGAGCTTGCGCGCCTTGGGCCGGTTGTCCTGGGTGTAGGAGCACACGTAGACGTCGACCGTCACGTAGCGCTTCTCCGGCCAGGTGTGGATCGACATGTGCGACTCGGCGAGCACGATCATGCCCGTCACGCCCCCGCCACCGCCGAACTGGTGAAAGTAGTGACCGACCGCCGAGAGCCCGGCGTCGTGCACCAGCTTCAGGCAGTGATCCACGAGCAGTGGGGAGTCTACGAGAAAGCGATCTCCGCACGCGCAGTCGTAAAGATCGCCCATGATGTGGAGACCCGGGGTCTCCTTGACCTTCTGAAGCGTCTCCGCCTTTTGGACCGGAAGAACCTGCTTCAGCTTGAGATTACGCATCTCACATACCCTCCGTAATGTGGCGCCCACTTGCAGGGGACCACCTTGCGTCGAGAACGCGTACACCCAAACCAACCGATTCCCGCCGAACCACCCTTCGAAGGAAGTCCGACTTTCTCAAGGTCGGAGTTCGCTCGCTGCCGTGAGTCCAGCGACCCAGCGACCGGACGGAGACTTCGCTCGCTTACCGGCCATTTCTTTGAGCGCGCACTATACGGCCTCGCGCGAGATTTTCAAGTGTTTTTTCCGGTCTTGTGGAGGATTCGCCCGGCTTTCGGCCGTCGCGCGCGCTCACGCTTGCTCGCCGGCGGCGAGCAGACGCGCCAGAGTCTCGTCGGCCGGACGCGCCAGGAGATCCACGCCGAGCCGGGCGAAGGTCACTGCAGCGGCCAGCGCGCGCCGGTCTGCGCCGTGATCCAGGGACCACTGCGCCTGGCGCGCGAGCAGCAGCAACGCAGCCGCGCGCCCCAGCGTAAGGGCAAAGCGGCGCGCGCCCGCCTCCTGCGCCCAGCCGCTGGTGGAAGCCAGCCAGGTTCCGGCCGAGCCGAGCGCACCCTGCGCCACCCGGGCGCAATCGGCGAGCTGTGGCTCGCGCGCGGCGGAAGCCAGTGCCTGCGCCTCGACTTCCAGCGCGGCCAGTGCCTTTCCCCCGCTCACGGCGCGCAACGCATCGAGCGCCAGCACGTTCGTGGTGCCCTCCCAGATCGGGAACACCTGGGCGTCACGCAGCAGCACGGGTATGCCGGTGTCCTCGACGTAGCCGGCTCCGCCGAAGGATTCCACGACCTCCGAGAGCACGGCCACCGACTGCTTGGCGGTCAGCAGCTTGGCGAGCGGGGTGAGCAGCCGCAGCAGGTCGCGCTGGGCTTCGTCGGCCTCGCCGGCCTCTTCGCGCCCGAGCAACTCGACCACGGCAAACGCGAGATGAAAGCCGGCCTCGAACTCGGCCTGCAGAGCCGCAAGCGTATCCACATGTAACGCCTTCTCCGAGAGTGGCGCACCGAAAGCGACCCGCTTGCGGGCGTAGTCGCGCGCCAGCGCCAAGCCGCGGCGCATGTACGATACGGCGCTCACCGCGTTCCAGGTGCGGGTCACGTTGAGCATCGGCGCAATCGCCCGCACCCCTTCGGAGAGGCCGGCCACGGGCTGTGCCGCGGTTCCTTCCAGCGTGAGTTCGGCGGTGGGGACCTTGCGCGTACCCAGCTTGTCCTTCAGGCGATGCACGATCAGGTTGTTGGGTCGCCCGTCGGGATGCCGCGTCTCGAGATAGAACAGCGCCAGCCCCTTTCCGCCGGGCGGGTTGCCTTCCGGTCGCGCCAGCGTCAGCGCCATCTGCGCGCCGATCGCGGAGGTGAACCACTTCCGTCCGTACAGCGCCCAGTGCCCGTCGACCCGGCGTGCGACCGTCTCGGACAGACCGACGTCGGAACCGCCGGTCGACTCGGTCATCCACTGTCCGCTGGTCCAGAACAGATTCGGGTCGCGGCTGGTGAGCCTGGGCAGCGCCCTGGCGGCGAGCGCGGCGTTGCCCGAACCGCCGAGCACCTTGGCTGCGCCGTCCGTCATGGCGAGCGGACAGGAATACAGGTCCGTGGAAGGCGTGAACAGGTAAACCAGCGCGAACTGGTGGATGCGGGAGAAGCGGCCGTGCCGGCGCTCGTAGGCGCTGGCCACGAGCCCATGCTGGGCAGCCAGCCGCTCCGCGAGCCGCCAGAGCGGCGACAGCTCGATCCGATCGACGCGGTTGCCCCAGGCGTCCCAGGGCGTATGGCGCGGCTCATTCAACCTGTCGGCAAGCTGCATGCGGTACAGCTCGCGGCCTGCCAGCTCGCCCATCTCGCCGAGTTCAGGCTCGATCGCCCTCAGCACCTCCGCCGGCAGCGCGCGGGCGAGATAGCCGCGCAGCACCGGATCGGAGAGGTATTGGTTCGAGAGGTCGGGTGGAGATTGGGTGAACGGAAGCAACGGTCGCGCGCCCGGTCGATCTCAACCCGCTTCTCTCGGCTGGATGCCGCCCATGCAGAGATACTTGATCTCGAGAAACTCCTCGATGCCGTACCTGGAGCCTTCGCGGCCGATGCCGGACTGCTTCACGCCTCCGAAGGGCGCGACTTCATTGGAGATGAGTCCGGTGTTGATGCCGACCATGCCGGATTCGAGCCCCTCGCCGACGCGCCAGATGCGACCGATGTCGCGCGCGTAGAAGTAGGAGGCGAGCCCGAATTCGGTGTCGTTGGCCATGGCGATGCCCTCGGCTTCGGTCTTGAAGCGGAACAGCGGCGCCACCGGGCCGAAGGTCTCCTCCGTCATGACCTTCATTGCAGGGGTCACCTCGGTGAGCAGCGTAGGCTCGAAGAACAGCCCGCCGAGCTTGTGCTTCTTCCCGCCGACGATGACTTTGGCGCCCTTGGCGACGGCGTCGGAGATGTGCTCTTCGACCTTGGCCACCGCGTTCTCGTCGATCAGCGGACCGATGTTCACGCCGGCTTCGGTACCCGGGCCCACCTTCAGCGCCTTGATTCTCTCGGCCAGCTTGCCGGCGAAGGCGTCGTAGACGCCCTCCTGCACGAAGATGCGGTTGGCGCACACGCAGGTCTGGCCGGCGTTGCGGTACTTGGAGATCATCGCCCCCTCGACTGCCGCGTCGAGGTCCGCATCGTCGAATACCAGGAAGGGCGCGTTGCCGCCCAGCTCGAGCGAGATTTTCTTGATGGTGGCCGCGCTCTGCGCCATCAGGGTGCGGCCGACCTCGGTCGAACCGGTGAAGCTGATCTTGGCGACCTTGGGGTTGGCGGTCAGCTCGCCGCCGATGTCTCTCGCCCCGCCCGTGATCACGTTGAGCACGCCCCTCGGGATCCCGGCGCGCTCGGCCAGTTCGGCCAGCGCGAGCGCCGAGAACGGCGTCTGGGTGGCCGGCTTGATGACCACCGTGCAGCCGGCGGCGAGCGCCGGCGCGGCTTTGCGCGTGATCATGGCGGCGGGGAAGTTCCACGGCGTGATCAGGCCGCAGACGCCCACTGGCTGCTTGATCACGACCAGCCGCCGGTCCGCCCATGGGCTGGGAATCAGGTCGCCGTAGACACGCTTGGCTTCCTCGGAAAACCATTCGATGAACGAGGCAGCGTAGGCGATCTCGCCTTTGGCCTCGGGCAGGGGCTTGCCCTGCTCCGTGGTCATGATGAGGCCGAGGTCGTCCTGGTTGGCCATCATCAGCTCGAACCACTTGCGCAGAAGCGCCGCGCGTTCCTTGGCGAGCTTCGCGCGCCACGCGGGCAGCGCCGCGGCCGCGGCATCGACCGCGCGCCGGGTTTCCGCCGCGCCCATCTTCGGGATCGCGCCGATCACCGCCCCGGTGGCCGGATTGAGCACGTCCACGGTCGCCTTCGAATCGGCGTCGACCCAACGGCCGTCGACGTAGCACCGGGTACGGAACAGGTTCGGGTCCTTCAGTTGCGGTACGAAACTGGCGTCCAGAGGAGCGTTCATGGCGTTTCTCCGTCGATCTGCTGCTGGGACATCGCAACGATTATAGGCCGGGACGAAGGAGAGGCTGAGTCGGCGCGTACCGGGGCGCGGGAACCCCCGAAGGCGGATTCGCATCTTTCTTAATATTGCCGAGAGTTCCGGGCCGGCGGGTTAGGATATCCGCGCGCGGTCGATTACAACTGGAGGGTCCCCATGAAAGTCTCCAAACTCCGGTCTTGGTCGCTCGCCGCCGCGCTGTGCGCAGTGGTGGCGGCAGCGTGGGCGCACGAAGACGACGATGCACCGCAAGGCAGACCGCCCGAGAAGCTCGGCAAGGTCGAATTCCCTGTTTCCTGCAACGCCGCGGCGCAGAAGGAATTCAACCGGGCGATGGCGCTGTTCCACTCGTTCTGGTTCGATCCGGCCAAGAAGTCCTTCGGCAAGGTACTGGAGCACGATCCGAAGTGCGGCATGGCGCATTGGGGAATCGCCTTCATGTCGATGGGCAACCCGTTCGCCTGGCCGGCCAACCCGAACGCGATGAAGACCGCCGCAGCAGCCGCCGCCGAGGCGCGCCGCGTCGGTGCCGCGACGGCGCGAGAGCGCGATTACATCGAAGCGATGGCCGTCTTCTTCAAGGACTGGGACAGTGTCGAACACCGGACCCGCGTGGTGGCCTGGGAGAAGGCGATGGAGGCAGTGGCGCAACGCTATCCCGACGACATCGAGGCGAAGGTCCTTTATGCGCTGCTGCTCAACGCGACCGCCTTGCCCACGGACAAGACCTTCGCCAACCAGCTCAAGGCGGCGGAGATTCTCGAGCCGCTGTTCAGCCGGTATCCCGATCATCCGGGAATCCCGCACTACCTGATCCACACCTACGACTACGCCGAGCTGGCTCAGAGAGGCCTGCCGGCGGCTCGCGTCTACGCCGGGATCGCCCCGTCGGTGCCGCACGCGCTGCACATGCCGTCGCACATCTTCTCCCGGGTCGGACTGTGGCAAGAGATGGTGGAGGGCAACCGCGCCTCCTACCGTGCGGCGATGAACGAGCTGACCGAGAAGACGCTGGGCATCGGCGCCTACGATGCGCTGCATGCCATGGACTACATGGTCTTCGGCCATCTCCAACTGGCGCAGGACAAGGCGGCGCAGAAGCTGGCCGACGAAGTCGCCTCGATACGCAAAGTGAACGTCGAGAACTTCGTCGCGGCGTACGCCTTTGCCTCGATCCCCTCGCGCATCGCGCTGGAACACAACGACTGGGAAAGGGCGGCAGCGCTCGAACTGTCTCCGCCCGACCTCGCCTGGAACAAGTTCCCGCAGGCTGAGGCGATCCTGGTCTTCGCCCGAGGCCTGGGCGCGGCGCGAAGCGGCAAGCTCGAAGCGGCTCGCCGCGACGCGCAGCGGCTCGAAGCGCTGAAAGAAGCCATGACCGCGGCGAAGCTGGGCTACTGGGCCGGGCAGGCGGACTTCCAGATCAAGACGGTGAATGCATGGATCGCCTTCGCGGAGAAGCGCACCGATGAGGCCTTGCGGTTGATGCGGGCCGCCGCCCAGACCGAGGAAGCGAGCGACAAGCACCCGGTGACCCCGGGCAATATCGTGCCATCGCGCGAGCTGCTGGCGGAAATGCTGATGGCGCTGGACCAGCCGGCGCAGGCGCTCGCCGAGTACGAGCGCTCGCTCAAGCGCGATCCGAACCGCTTCCGGGCCATCTACGGCGCCGGCCGCGCGGCCGAGGCGGCGGGCAGGATCGATCTCGCGCGCAGCTACTACCGGCAGCTTCGCGAACTGACCGCCACGCGCGACAGCGAGCGACCCGAGATCACCTACGCCTCGGCATTTCTGGCGCAGAACTGAACCGGTCTTTCCGCCGTTTCACTCGCTGCGCAGGACGCGCATCACGCGATGCCCGCGCCGCAACGAGCTGCTGTGCAGCGTGTCAAGTGGTTCGCGCTTCGCTGTGAAGATCAGAAAGTTCCCGGATAGGCGCCGCCGTCGATCAGGAAGTTCATGCCGGTGACGTAGCCGGCCTGCACGGAGCACAGGAACGCACAGGCGGCGCCGAACTCCTCGATCGTACCGAAGCGTCCTGCGGGAATCGCCCTGCGGCGCGCCTCGTGGACTTCCTCGAAGGTCTTGCCCTGCATCCTCGCCGCGGCCTGGCTGCGTTTGGCGAGCGTTTCGGTGTCGAACTGCCCGGGCAGCAGATTGTTGATCGTGACGTTGCGCGCGACCGTCTTGCGCGCCACGCCGGCGACGAAGCCGGTGAGTCCGGAGCGCGCGCCGTTGGACAGCGCGAGAATGTCGATCGGCGCCTTCACCGCCACGGAGGTGATGTTGACGATCCGGCCGAACCCGCGGGCCATCATGCCATCCACCGTGGCCTTGATCAGCTCGATGGGCGCCAGCATGTTGGCGTCGAGCGCCCTGATCCAGTCCTCGCGCGAGAACTCGCGGAAGTCTCCGGCGGGCGGCCCCCCGGCATTGTTGACCAGAATGTCGGGGTCGGGACACGCAGCCAGCGCGGCCTTGCGGCCCTCTTCCGAGACGATGTCGGCTGCCACAGTCGTCACTTTCACCCCGCTCGCCCTGCGGATTTCCTCCGCAGTGGCTTCCAGCGTCTCGCGGTTGCGCGCCACGATCGTCAGGTTCACACCTTCGCGCGCAAGCGCCAGCGCGCAGCCCTTGCCGAGACCTTTGCTCGCTGCGCAGACCAGCGCGGTCTTGCCCTTGATTCCCAGGTCCATCGCTGTCCCCGTGTCGTGTCCGTTTCGTCAAAAGCCGCTATGTTGGCGAAGGCGATTGCGCTTTGCAAACGGCAAGAACGTTCAAAGCCGAGGCGATGGCGGACGCTATAATCCGCCGCTTTCGACCCGCTGCGAGCTCCCGACAATGCCTCGCTCCTCTTTCTGGATCCTTGTCTGCGCGGCGGTATTGATGTGCGGCTGCGCGAGCGCCCCAGGGCGGCAGGATCCGCTGGAGCCGATGAACCGCAGGATCTACGCGTTCAACCATGCGGTCGACCGAGCGGTGCTCAGACCCGTGGCCAGAGGCTATGCCAAGGTCGTACCCGGTGTCGCACGGCGCGGGGTCACCAACTTCTTCCGCAACATCGGCATGATCGTCACGATCTTCAACGACGCGCTGCAGCTCAAGGGTGAGAAGGTGCCGGTCGACATGGCGCGCTTCGCCACCAATGCGGTCTTCGGCCTGGGGGGACTGATCGACGTCGCCACGGAACTCGACATCGAGTACCGCGACGAGGATTTCGGCCAGACGCTCGGCTACTGGGGCGTCGACAGCGGGCCCTACCTGGTGCTGCCGTTCTTGGGTCCGAGCAGCCTGCGCGATGGGCCCGCGCTCGCCGTGGACTATGTGGTGAGCCCCTTTCACTGGGGCTTGGAAGATCACCACGACGCGGGCTGGGCGCTTTTCGGATTGAATGCCGTCAATACGCGCGCCAACCTGCTGACGCTGGACAATGTCCTCGCGCAGCAGATCGACCCCTATGCCTTCCTGCGCGACACCTATCTGCAGCGACGCGAGTATCTGATCCACGACGGCAACCCGCCGAAGCCGCGGGCCGCGCCGGACGCGGCACGGCCGAAATCGCTGCGGGAAATCGAAGAAGAGGAATTCGGCGACGAGCCGGTGAGCGCCCCGGCGCAACAGTCACCCTGAGGGCTGCGGCACTCCAACCCGGAGGCGCAAGGAGAAACTCGACGCAAAGGCCGCGGTGGAAGTGCTTTGCGCGCTTCTGTGCGCCGTGGCGAAGCTCAGGGGCGGCGATCCGCCGGGCGCTCCGTTTCCCGATGGAGCGGCTTTTCAAGCCTCGCTTCCTCCGCTCGTTCCTCCTCTCGCGGGAAAGCGCGCGGCAAAAAGAAGTCCAGCGGCCGGGTGGTCAGCCGGCGCAGCAACCTCGCGCCGAGGACGCCCAGCTCTCGCCTGTCGAGATCGTAGGCGCGCGCCGCGGTATAGAGCGACAGCCCGAAACTCACCGACAAATTCAGAACGAACATCGTCCCCACCCCGGCCAGCGCCCAGAAGAACCAGCCGGTGGTGAACCAGCCGTCCAGGCCGGCGCAGGCGAAGGCCAGCATCCCGGAGGAGAGCGTGACGTGACGCACGTCGAGCGGCAGTCCGAGAAACTGGCCGAATACCGGCGTGAGCCCGAGCAGAAAACCGAGCGAGATGTTGGTGCCCCAGCCCGCCGCATTGCGCGACACGACGCCGGCGAGGCGCACCATGCGGCTGCGGCCGAGGCGCCGACCGAGCGCATGGTCGGCGATGGCCTGCGGCAGCCGGTGCCAGGCCGCCCAGTTGTCCAGCCAGCCGCCGATCATGGCCGCGGCATAGAGCAGCGCCCCGGTGAACGCGGCGTAGAACACCGTACCGCTGTCCACTGGTGAGAGCGTCTGGAATACATGGCGGGCAGCCTCGCCGTCGAGATAGTTCCGGCCCAGCGCCAGCCGCCAGAAGAAGTTGAACAGAAAGGCTCCGCCGAACACGACAGCGACATTGGCCACTGCGGCGGCGAACTGCGAGCAACAGATGCGCACGGTGTACTCGACCACGCGATCGAGGCGCTCGGTGCGGTCGCGTACTCGCAGCAGCGTCGCCAGCGCCGCTGCCGTCATCGCCGGCTGTTTGGTGGCGAGGATGAGATGGAAGTGGTGCAAGAGCATGAAGCTCAGCGCGTAGTTCAACCCCGCCGCGAGCCCCTCCACGAACAGGGGCAATCCGGCGTGGGTGACTTCGAGCTTGACCGCCGCGGTCGCCACGGTGAGCAGCCCGCCGCCCGCCGCCGCCAGCCAGATGTGCCGGTACTCGCGCAGGCTGCGCGCCACGTAGTGTTCGCCGGTCTTCCCGGAGCGCTCCACGATTTTGCGCTGGAGCATCTGCAGCGACTCGCGCAGCAGATGCCGCGGGCTGCGGTCCTGGTGCGCCAGCACCGTGAGCCTGACGAGCAGCCGGTGGATCGCTTGCGCGCGCGATTGCGGGTTGGCGGCCGACATGATCTCGACCATGACTTCCATGCGCTCGAGGCAGCGCTCGATGACATCGATGCCGTAGACTACGTCGACGCTCACGCCCTCGCCTTCGAGTCGCCGGCGGATCTCCTGCAGCTCGCTGCGGCATGCCTGCGCGGTCTGCCGCCAGCGCCGAAGGATCGCCCCGAAATCCGCGGTGCCGGCCTGCCAGGCCTGGACCAGCGTATCGGACGCCAGCGCCAGACGGTAGAACGGCGCCTCGCCGATGGATTTCGCGCGGCCGCGCTCGCGCAGCTTGCGCGAGAGCCCCTGTCCCTGGACCCGCACGGCCAGCAAGCGAAATCCTTCGGCGAACGCGGTCCTCAGAGGCTTCCAGCGCGCGGACTGGTCGGCCGGCACGACCAACTCGACGAGTCGTTCGAAGATCTCCGGCGGCAGGTGCTGCAAGCGCTCGACCGCCTTGCGGGTGCTGTACAGACGGGTGATGAGCCGCGAGAGGTCGAAGGTATCGGAGGGCTCGGGCAGCAGGCGGCGCAATATGCGGTCGGTGAGCTCGGCGATGAACCCCCGATCGCCCGGAATGCCGGTGTCGCCGAACAGGCCGACCGCCTCGGTTTCCCAGACGATCTCGGCGCACAGCTCCTGGAACGCGCGTCGCGCAGCCGGGGAGGCATTCAGCGCGTGCAGGGCAGCCAACAGCCGCGCCCGCCCAGCCAGCGGGTCCTCGGGATCGATATCCATCTCGCCTCGCCGGGTCCACTCGACCAGCTCGACCAGGGCATCGAGCCGGCGCTCCAGGGACGCGGCCAGAGCGATCGCCGACAGGCGATCGGCAAGCTGCGCAGCCAGTCCGTCGCCTCGCTCGGCGGGGGGAAAGCACTCGAGGACCTGGCTGCGGATTGTTTCCGGCGAGTGGTCGGCAAGCCCCATGGCGTCGGCCGACAAGCTACCACAACACACCGCGAAACCGGCTCGGAAATCCGTGGTTGAAGGTCTACAATAAGTTTATGAACGCGTCCGTGTCATCGATTCTCGGCGCCGTGCTGGGAGGACTACTCGTCCACCAGGGACCGGCTTCCGGCCAAGGCGAGTGGTACGAAGGCAAAGCCAGCGGCTTCTGGGGCCTGTCGCCCGACTCGCAGGTTTTCGAGGGCGCCATCAGCAAGTTCGGTCTGTCGGCTTTCGGCGGGCGCGTCGAAGAGCCGGCGATCGAAAAGCACTACAGCGGCTACCGCTTCACCGATCTGTTCACAATCGAGGGATCGAAAACCAGTCTGTCCCTGCCGCCGGGCGCTTGCGGCTATGACTCTCTGAGCAGCGACCTGGACGCCCCCTGCCACGGGGCAGCTTGGAGCCTGACCGGCGTGGCCACGCTCCAGGAAGGCCTTTCGCTTTACGGCCGGCTCGGCCTGCAATACTGGGAGAAGCAGCGCGGGGCCGACCTGCCTCTGTTGCGCAATGGCCAGCAGGACCTCGGCACGATGTACGGGGTGGGCATGAGCTACCAATTCAGGAAGGACTGGTATCTGCATTACGATCTGGAGCGCTATTCCGATGTCGCGCCGGGTCTGGGTCTGCGCCCGGGACGCGAGCTCGGCCTCTCCACGCGCATCCACTCGATCGGACTGTCGATCCGCTTCTGAGCCCAAGCGCGCAGCCCGGTTCGAGGCCCTGACGCGCCGCTCCCGCACGCGAGCGCGAAGCGGTTCAGTTCAGGCGCGAGGCGCTGCGTTGAAGCTCGACCAGCCGCTGGCGGATATCCCCGGCGTCGCTGCAATCGGGGGAAAGTTCCAGGTAGCGCTCGAAGTCCGCGATCGCGGCACGGAAGCACTCCATCTCCTGATAGATCATCCCGCGGTCGCGGATCTCCGGGGCCTGGTCGGGCGCGGCGCACACGATCCATTGCATGATCGCCAGCGCGTGGTCCAGATCGTGGTTGCGCAGGTAGATTGCCTTCAGGTTGCGCAGCATGCGCAGCAGGATGTCCTTGTTCTTGGCTCCCACCAGCATCCCGGCGATGATCGCGCGCGAGACTTCTCCACCGCGCGTCTCCCGCAGCCGGCGCTGCAGGTCGGTGATGCCCAGCGAGGCCCCGCCCGAATAGGGGTCGAGAATCACCAGGCCCTCGCCCAGCTTGCACTTGACCAGGAAATGTCCAGGAAAGCAGATGCCCTGTAGCGGCAATCCGATCTTTCCGCCGGCGTCCATGTAAAGGATGGACAGCGTGATCGGAATGCCCAACCGCCGGTCGAGCACGTCGTTCAGAAAGCTGTTCCTAGGATCGTAGTAGTCGCGCGCATTGGGGGCGAAACCGAGCTCCTGGAACAGATAGTGATTGAGCGCCACGATGCGCCGTTGCGCGCTTGATTCCTGCGCGACCCTCGAGCGGAGCCCTTCGGCGATCGCGTCGATACGCCGCAGGTAGTGCTGCACGTCAAGGTCCGGATAATGATGACAGGCCACCAGCAATGCGGCCTCGGTGAGCGGAATGTCTTCGTCCGGACCCGTCAGCATCCGTTCGAACCGCTCGGCCAGCGGACTCTCGACGACCGCATGCTCGACGCGTACCAACGTCAGGCGTCCTGTTTGGCGACCGGCGCGCGCAGCAGTGCGGCAATCTGCTGGGAGGGCTTGCGCTGCGGCGACGAAGGCGGCGAACGCGTCGGCACCGGGCCGGCCACGGCGGATTCGTAGGGACGCATGAACAGCGGGTCCGCATGACGGGCGGGTTGCATGCGGGGCGCGCGCACAGGCGCCGGAGCTTTCTGTACCGCGAGCTTGCGCTTGATCAGTCGCTCGATGGCAGCGAGCTTGTCCCGCTCTTCCCCGGACATCAGCGAAATGGCTTCGCCGCTGCTGCCCGCGCGGCCGGTGCGTCCAATGCGATGCACGTAGTCCTCGGGGTTGGCCGGTACGTCGTAATTGATGACGAAGGGCAGACCCTCGATGTCCAGGCCGCGGGCCGCAATGTCCGTAGCGACCAGGACGCGGATTCTGCCTTCCTTGAACTCGGCGAGCGCCTGCATTCGCTCGGCCTGCGTGCGATCGCTGTGGATGGCCGCCGCCTCGACACCATCCTTCTGCAACCGGTAAGCCAGACGGCCCGCCCCGATCTTGGTATTGCAGAAGACGAGCACCTGGCGCATGTCGCGCGCGCGGACGAGCGACACCAGCACGTCGCGCTTGGCCGCCGAAGCTACCTCGTAGATCGTGTGGGTCACGGTCTCGGTGACCGAATTGCGCGGCGCCACTTCGACGTGGACCGGATCGTTGAGCAGCTGTTTCGCCAGCGCCCGGATCTCCTCGGAATAGGTCGCCGAGAACAACAAGTTCTGCCGGCGCGGCGGCAGCAGCGACAGGATGCGCTTGATGTCGGGAAGGAAGCCCATATCCAGCATGCGGTCGGCCTCGTCGAGCACCAGGAACTCGACCGCGTGGAACGTGACCGATCGGCTCTGGACGTGATCGAGCAGCCGGCCCGGGGTCGCGACCAGGATTTCCGCGCCCTGGCGCAGTTGCGCAATCTGCGGATCGATCGGCACGCCCCCGTAGATCGCTGCGGACCTGAGCGCGATGTACTTGCCGTAGACGCGCACGCTCTCCTCCACCTGCGCCGCCAGCTCGCGGGTCGGCGCGAGAATCAGCGCGCGCACCGGATGGCGCGCCGGCGAAACGCTGTTGTTCACGTATCCGACCAGGCGCTGCAGCATCGGCAGCACGAAACCCGCGGTCTTGCCGGTGCCGGTTTGTGCGGCGGCCATGACGTCACGGCCGAGAAGGATGGCTGGAATTGCTTCGCTTTGGACTGGCGTTGCTTCGGTGTATCCCTGGTCAGCGACCGCCTGAAGCAACTCGGGAATGAGGCCCAGTTGGGAAAACTGCATTGGATTGTTCGACTCCTGCGCCACCCGCGAGGGCGGCACGCTGCTTGAAATGACTACCGGAAACGGCGTTGCACGCAGCTCCGATCACTGTCCAATGTTACAGAAGAAGGCTCGCTCGATCAAAGACTTTGTTCTCATGACCAGCGTCCTCGTCTCGTTTCACGCAGCACGCGGGCGCGCGCCCGGCCGGGCGGGCACAAGCGCAGTCCCGGACGCAGGACCTGCAAGCTGCTGCGCGTTGCCGGAGGGCCGGACGTTCAGCTACGGTTCGACGGCTCGCGTTGCGAGCGTTCAGCCACGTTCGGCCAGGCCCAGAGGCGCAACAGCAAGGCCGCAGCTGCGGCCAATCCGCCGGCCAAGAAGAAGGCGAATGCCGCGCTTTGCCACGCCCAGAGCACACCGAACAGCAGCCCGGCAGGAATCGCGGTCAGTCCCAGCACGAGGTGGTACCAGCCGAACGCAGTGCCCTGCGCGGAGGCGTCGGCATACTCGCTGATCGCCGCGCGTTCGGCGCCTTCGCCCAGACCGAAGCACAGGCCGTAGAAGAGCGTGACGATCCATAGTCCCTGCATCGTCTCGACCAGAGCGAACATCGAGAAAGCCAGCGCAAACGCGCTCCAGCCGATGAGCAGCACCACCGCGCGGTGCAGGCGATCCGACCATCGGCCGCCGGTGGTGGACGTCGCCGCCTTGGCCAGATTCAGCGCGCTCCACAGCAGCAGCAGTTCCACTGTCCCGGCGCCCAGCTCGTGGCCGCGCAGCACGATGAACGTCTCCGAGACGCGCGCAAACGCAAACACGGCGAGCGCCGCCAGATAGCGCTTGAGGGCAGGCTGCAGCGCACCCCAGCGCAGCGGCGGCAGTGGCGGCGGCACAGTCGCCCGGGCCGGCTCGTGGATGCCGAATCCGATCAGAGCGACGGCCAGCAAACCGGGCACCGCGGAGAGCAGGATGACCTGGCTGAGCGGCAGCTGCGCCCAAGCCAGCACCGCCGCCGCGACCAGACCGCCGGCCACCGCGCCGCCATTGTCGAGGGCGCGATGAAATCCGTAGGCATAACCCTTCATGTGCGGCGCAGTTACGTCCGCCACCAGCGCATCGCGCGGCGCGCTGCGCAGGCCTTTTCCCACGCGGTCGATCGAGCGCAGGATGAGGACGACCAGCCAACTGGCGGCAAGCCCGATCAGCGGGCGCGCGAGGTTGGAAAGCAGATAACCGCCGAGCGCGAATCCCTTGCGCCGACCACCCAGCAGATCCGAACGCCGTCCGGACCAGAGCTTCAGAAAGCTGGCGATCGCCTCCGCGACGCCCTCGATCGCGCCCAGCGCGATCGGACCGGCGGCGAGTACGGTCGCCAGCAGGATGGGGATCAGGGGGACGATCATCTCCGAGGCGAGGTCGTTCAGCAGGCTGACGAGTCCGAGAACGACGACGGTGCGGGGGAGGCGCGGCGGCGACATGCTGAGCAAACGATGGCGAGCTGGCATTGAAACGGGACCGAGCGGGAGTGCGCTTTGTCGGACCGAAGCGAGCGCGGTCAGAACCTCGCACTTGGCGCATCCTCTCGCCTCGTGCCGATCCGTGGCGTTTCAATCCGCGTTGCGCACTGCCCGCACTTTTGGCCGGGCCGATTTCCGCCTCCGAGCCGTTCTGGGACAATACACGCCCACGCGCCCCGATAGCTCAGTGGATAGAGCAGCCCCCTCCTAAGGGGCAGGTCGCACGTTCGATTCGTGTTCGGGGCGCCAGTATGAACGCGCTTGCCGCAGGCGCTGGAGCACGCGCTCGAAACGGCCGGCTTCGCGCACGCACGCACGGATCGCGCGGCCCGACTCCGCAACCCGCAGGCGCAGCGGCTCAATTCGCCCTGTAGCTGCCTGCGACCCTCGCCACCGTCAAGGCCTTCACGCCATTCCCCCGTTCACTCCGATGATCTGTGCGGAAATGTAGCTGGCCTCTTCCGAGACGAGAAAAGCGACCAACGCGGCGACTTCCTCCGGCCGGGCCGCGCGCTTCATGGGAACCATTTGTGCGATCTGCTCCGTCGAAAAACCCGAGGCCGCCTCGCCCTCGACGATTCCGGGCGCCACGGTGTTGACCGTGATGCCGCGCGAAGCCAGCTCCAGCGCGAGCGCGCGCGTGGCACCATGCAGCCCGGCCTTGGCCGCCGCGTAATTGGTCTGGCCGCGGTTGCCGATCACCGCGGCCACGGAGGAAACGTTCACGATGCGTCCCCAGCGCGTGCCGATCATCGGCAACAGCAGCGGTTGCGTGACGTTGTAGAAGCCGTTCAGCGAGACGTCGATGACGCGATCCCACTGGGCTGCGCTCATTGCGGCGAGCGGAGCGTCCTCGTGAATGCCGGCGTTGTTCACGATCACCTGGATCGGCCGAGCCTGTCCCAGACGTTCCAGCGCCTCGGCGGCCGCCTGCCGGTCGGTCACGTCGAACGCGACCGTCTCGGCGCTGCCGCCGGCGGCGGCGATCTGGTCCGCAATCCGCGCCGCCCGGTCCAACCCGCGGTGGGCGTGCACGACGACGTGCAAGCCCCTGCCTGCCAGCGCGCGGCAGATCGCGGCGCCGATGGTTCCGCTTCCGCCCGTCACGAGCGCCTTCTTCAATAATTTCTCTCCGTCCAAATGCCGCGGTCCGGTGACCGCAGCGTGAATGATATGCTTGCGCCAGTGCGACCGCATCCCGATCCATTGGCATGAGTGCTCCGCGCAATGGGCGCCAGTGCACGATGCGCGAAATCGGCCGTGGCGCGGTGGTGCTCCGGGTGGCGATGCTCGCGGCGCTGGTCGCCTTGTCTGGCACGCTGCCGGGCAAGGCCGCGGAGCTGCCGCTGTGGGAAGTAGGCGCTGGCGTGGCGGCGATCGACTTCCCGCACTATCGCGGCTCGGATCAGCGCCAGACCTACGTGCTGCCGCTTCCCCATCTGGTCTACCGCGGCAAGCTGCTCGAGGCGGACCGCGATGGCGTGCGCGGCCTTTTCTTCCGCACCCGCCGCGCCGAACTGCACGTCAGCCTCAACGGCTCGATTCCGGTGGACAGCTCCGACAACCGGGCCCGGACCGCAATGCCGGACCTCGATCCGACCTTCGAGATCGGACCGAGCCTGGAGATTGCGCTGTGGCGGACACAGGGCGACACGGTCCGGCTCGAATTGCGCCTGCCCGCAAGAACCGTCATCGCGACCGATCTGTCGAGCTTTCACAACGTGGGCTGGGTATTCCAGCCGCTGCTCAACGCCGATCTGAGCGACACCGCGCTCGGCCCGGCGTGGAATCTCGGCCTGGGCGCCGGGCCGGTGTTCGGCGACAAGCGCTACCACAATCACTTCTACGGTGTGCCGGCCGATTTCGCCACGCCGGTTCGCCCGGCGTACCGCGCCGAGGGCGGCTACGGTGGATTTCAACTGCTCGCCACCGCCAGCCGGCGCTTCGGCGACTGGTGGATCGGCGGATTCGCGCGCGGCGACACTCTGTCGGGGGCGGTGTTCGAAGACAGTCCTCTCATCCGGCAGAATTACAGCGTGGCCGTAGGGCTCGCGCTCACCCGTGTGTTGAAGCGCTCCAGCCGGTTCGTGGCCGAGAAGTGATTCGCTGCCGATGAAATTGCCGTCCGCTTCGCATTTGGTCCTCATTCCCAGCTACAACAGCGGGCCGATGGCCGTAGCCACCGTGAGCGAGGCGCGGCGCCAGTGGAATCCGGTGTGGGTCGTCGTCGACGGCAGCACCGATGGCAGCGCGCAGGCGCTGCTCGCGCTGGCGCGAAAGGACGCCGGCGTGCGCGTGTTCGTGTTGCCGGTCAACCGCGGCAAGGGCGCCGCGCTGCTGCACGGCTTGCGCGAAGCCGTCGCCGCCGGGTTCACCCACATCCTGACCATGGATGCCGACGGCCAGCATCCGGCGGCGCGCATCCCCGAGTTGATGGCGGCCTCGCGCGCCGCGCCCGGCGCGGCGATTCTTGGAGAGCCGGTGTTCGATCACAGCGCGCCGCTCGAGCGCGTGATCGGCCGGCGCATCTGCGACTGGTGGACCAATGTGGAAACCCTGTGGGCGGGAATCCATGATTCGCTGTTCGGATTTCGCGTCTATCCGGCACTGGCTTTGCTGCGCGTCATGGAGAGCACCCGCTGGATGCGCCGTTTCGACTTCGACGCGGAAGCCGTCGTGCGACTGGCCTGGGCGGGCACGAAGTTCGTGAACATCCGCGTGCCGGTGCGTTACCTCAGCGCCGCGGAAGGCGGCGTGTCCCATTTCCGCTATCTGCGCGACAACGTCCTGCTGACCTGGATGCATCTGAGATTGCTGGCGGGCTTCGCCATGCGCCTGCCGCGGCTGCTCGCGAGCCGGATGCACGCCACCGAGCACCGGGCCGCCTACAAGAAGGCCGACTGAACTGCACTTGGGCTATCGCCCCGGGCGCGCCTAGCGGGTTGACGCCCCTTGCGTGCGCTCGGAACAGAGCATGAGCCCGAAGAGCAGACTCAGCGCTGCGCCGATTGCCACCGTCGTGCCGATTGCCGACAGCACGGGAGTGCGCGCAAAACCGATCGCCGCGAAACCGATCACGGTCGACAGATTGCACAGGGCCAGCGAAGCCGCGTCGCGTTCGGCGGCTGCGCCCTGTTGTGGCAGGCGATCGAAGAACAGCGTGTAGTTCGAGCCTACTCCCGCCACGAGCAGCAGCGCCACCACGTGGAACACCGTCAGCCCGCTGCCGGCCGCGCTCAGGACGGCGCTCACCGTCGCGATCGCCGCCGCGAGCGGCGCGAGCACGCGCCACACGCGCCGCGCGGAGCGCAGGACGACGAGCAGCAGCAGCGCGATGGCCGCCGCCCCGAGCAACGAGAATGCGATCACGCGCTCCCGATAGTCCCGGTAGAGGGCGTCGGTGTCAGCCTTGAGGTCGAGCAGCACTGCATCGGCTCCCGACGAAGCGAGCCCTGATGCGATGGCGCCCGGATTTGCTACCGCACGCAAGGGAAGAAACGCATGCCAGCCACCGTCGCGCTCGACCAGCAGGCTGTCGACGTGCATTGCGAGCCCGGTCGAGCGTAAGTCCTCGCGGGTGAGCGGCCGCCTGTGCTTCTGCGCCGCCAGCTCGTCCAGAAAGGGCTGGAACACGCCGCGGCGAAACGGCAATCCGGCCGCCGCCTGCCTCAGGTTCGCTCGCAGCACCTGCGGGTCGGGAATGGCCGCGAGTCGCGCGCGCTGCGTGCCAGCGCTCGGGAGGAACCTGGCGGGCGAATCGAAGCCGTCCAGAGCCCCCTCGGCGATGAGCGCATCCAGCGTCGCGCCCACCGCCTCGGCGCCCTCCAGCACCGCCTGTTCAGACGTCGCGCTCACCACGATCAGGTGGCGTACGTCCGCCAAACCGAGGTCGCTGCGCATTTCCTGGTCCAGTCGCTGATCTTGCGGCGCAACCGGACTGAGCGCCGCCAGTTCATCGTTCCACAATTCGCCGCCCCGCAATGCAAGCCATGCGATGGCAACAGCCGTGACCGCGTAGAGCGCCGGTCGCAGTCGGGCGAGCCCTTGCCCGGCGCGCGTCAGGACAGCACCCAGCCGGGGCAACAGCGTGGGCACGGCGCCGGGCCGCGAGAACTCGGGCAGCACCCAGCGCGTGACAAGCAGCGCCACGACCAGTCCTGTGGAGGAAAACAGGCCGAGCTGAGCCAGGCCGGGAAACCCGGACGCCATCAGGGCCGCGAAGCCGGCTACCGAAGTCGCAACCCCCAGGCGCAGGGTGGACCAGACCCTGGTCAGCGCTTCGCGCCGCGATGCGCTGGTGGCAGCGCCGCCAAAGAAATAGATCGCGTAGTCGACCGCCTCGCCCAGCAGGGTCGCACCGAAGCCGAGCGTGACACCGTGCACCGAGCCGAAGGCAATGCTCACGGCCGCCAATCCCGCCAGCACTCCACTGGCCACTGGGAGCAGAATCAGCCCGGCGACCCGCAGCGAACGAAACGCCATCAGGAGCAAGGCCACGATACAGGCGCCGGCCAGTGCCGAAACCGTCATCGCGTCCCGCTTGAGCGCGGCGCGGCTCTGCGCGGCGAACACACCGGGCCCTGCAATCAGCAGCGCGGCCGCATCCGCGCTCAAACCCGCCGCGTGTTTCGCCGCCCCGAACGCCATGCGGATCGCCGCGATTGCCCGCTCCTGCGCATCGAGATCGAATCCCGGCGCGTGCGTCCGCGCAACTAGCAAGGCCCGCCGTCCATCCCGGCTGAACCAGACACCGCCGCGCCGCTCCGGCGCGCCCACGGCCTGCAGCGCATCGAAGATCTCGAACAGCTCGCCGGTGGCATCGCGCGGCAGGATGGGCGTGACCGCCGCACCCAGCGGCGAGGCGAGCCGGTCGAGCTGTCGCTCGAGCGCCGCGCGCAGCCCCTCTACCGTAAAGCGCTCCGGCCTCACGGCCGGACTGAGCAGATACCGGTTGTCGATCAGGAACTGCGCCTCGGAAGCCAAGGTAGCACGCGAGCCGTTGTCCACTTCGACGAAGAACTCGGTCTCCTGCAGGCGTTGCGCCAGGCCGGCCGAGAGCGCGGCGAGCGCACCCTCGTCGGCGCCCTCGATGCCGATCAGAATCACGCGCGCCACCACGCCGTCGCGCAACTGATCGACCAGGAGTTGCTGCTCGGGCGTCGGGGACCGCGGCAGGAACGCGGCGAGGTCGGCGGTATACTGGGCGCGCGCGGCGAACCAGATGCAGACCAGCGAGAACGCAGTCCAGACGGCGACGGCGAGCCGCCCTGCGCGGCTCACGAATCCGCCTCCCGGATCTGCATGACGGCGCGATCGCCCCGCGCCTCCACCACTTCCACGGTGCGGATGCGTGCCTCGGAGCCGCGAATCCGGATCACGTCGACGAGCGCGCGCATGACCTGGACGCGCGGCGCCAGCACCAGTTCCCAGCGCGCGCGCGTGCCGTGCAGTTCGACCGCGTAGAAGCGCTCCAGCGCGGGCAGATCGCCGGCCAGCGTGGCGCGTACGCTCTGCACGAAGCCCCACAACGCCGGATGGTCCTGCAGTCGCAGCGTGCGCACCTTGACGCGGTCTGTGCCTTCGATCGTGACCCGGTCACCGACCACTCGCAGCGTTTCGCGCTTCGGCGTCAGCATGTGCTTCTCCAGGCGATCGGGGGCCGCGTAGACGAGGCGGCCGGTCACCTCCAGGGGCGCGTCGAGCACCTTGAGGTACCTGCGTTCGACGAAACGCGCTTGCGCGTGCGGCCGGGCGGCGAGCGCCTGCATCAAGGCAGCGAGGTTCCACTCGGCCTGCTGCGCGTGCGCAGCGCAAAGCGCGAGCAGCAGTGCCACCGCCAGAGCGCGCTCAACGCGCCTCATCGATCCAGAACTCGTAGAAGTTGAACCAGTTGTACGGGGCCTGACGGCAGTAGTGCTCCAGCCTTGCCGCGTAACGCGCCACCCATTCACGCAGCACCGTATCTCGCCCCGCGCGCGGCAGCACCGGGGCGTGCACCAGCTCTTCGAAGCACAGCTCGTAGCGGTTGCCGCCACGATACAGACCGACCATCAGCATGATCGGCTGGCCGGCAATCGCCGCGAGCCGGAACGGGGCGGTCGGAAAAGCCGCCTCGCCGCCCAGGAAAGGCACCTTCGCCACGGGATCCTGCGCCCTCAGCGCCCGGTCGGCCAGCATGCCCACCCACTCTCCGCGCGCCAGCCGTTCGACCACGCGCAACATCGCTTGCGGCTGTCCGGGTGAAATGACATCGGCGGCGAGATTCGGGTCCACCGCGCGCGTGACCTGCGCGGTCGCGGGCGCGTTGCGCTCGAACATCACCAGGCTCACCCGCAGCTTGCGGCTTCGAGCCGGGCCGCGCAACACCTCGAAGCTGCCCAGGTGCGCTCCGAGCAGCAGACAGCCCTGCCCGGCGGCGAGCCTTGCTTCGAGCAGCGACTCGCCGCGCACGGCGATATCGAACAAGTCCCAGCGGTCGGACAGAAAGAACACGCGGTCCAGCGCCACCGTGGCGAAAGTGTAGTAATGGCGGAACATCTCGATCCGGCGCGGCGCCCTGCCCAGTACGCGCTTCAGGTAGTCGCGCGAGGCAGCCCGGGCGCGCGGCGAAAACAACAGGAAATAGGCGCACACCGGCACCAGCGCCGCGCGGCCCGCGCGACGGCCGAGCATGCGCGCGATCCAGACCAACAGGCCGAGCGCAAACCGGTTCGATCGTTCCGGCTGCGCCAGCCACGGCGGCGTCTCGTTCACGGCCCCGGCTTGAGAACACCCGTGGCTGCGGGCCGCCCGCCCGCGCGATATTCGAAGCGAACGGTCCGGTCGGTCCCCGCCACCAGCCGCAGGTGCAACCGCTCGCCCGGCCGCACAGGCCGCAGGAACTTGGCCGACACGATCTCGAGCGCTGCCCTGGATTCGTGGAAACCGCGCACCAGCGCCTCCACCACCTCGTCAAGCAAGACCGCTCCGGGGACCACCGGATCGCCCGGAAAGTGCCCGGCCAGCGCCGGATGGTCGGCAGCAATCGTGACTTCCAGTTCGAGCACGCGCTCGGTGTCCTGCCGCGCGCAACGCCGCGCCAGCGCAGCCAGTGCCTGGCGCGGGAGCTTGCCGGTGGCGTTGCGCGGCAGCGCGTCCACCAGATACAGCGGCCGCGGCAGAAAGACCGGATCGATGCGGCTGCGCAGGCGCTCGAGCACCTGCTCGCGCGTCATCTGCGGCGCGACGACGAACGCCATCGGTCTGACCACTTCACCGGGACGCTCCTCCGGAAGGTGGAAGGTCGCGTCGCGCACGCCTTCGATCGCGGTAAGCTGGAGATTCAGATAGGCGAGCGAGGTGCGTTTGCCGGCGATATTGACCAGATCGGCGCCACGCCCATGAAGGAGGAAGGTGTGTTCGTCACAGAGTTCGACGATGTCGGGAAAGGTCACCACGCCGGGCACATGTCCGCCGCTCACCTGGACTTGTCCGTCACCCGATTGCAGCCGCACGTCGGGCAGCGTGTGCCATTGCGCGCCGCTCACCGTGCGCCGGGTCGCTACCATTCCGGCCTCGGTAAATCCGTAGACTTCGTGCAGCTCGACATCGTAGCGCCTCTCGAATCGCCGGGCCGCCTCCACCGGCAACGGCGCGGTGGCGCAGATGGCAAGGCGCAGCCGCGGCAGCTCGAGATCTGCTTCCAGCAGCGCGCGCAGATGCACCGGGGTGGTCACCAGCACCCGCTCGCCGGGCAGCTCTTCCAGGGCTGCCCGGATGTCGGCCGGATAGAAGGGACGCGCGGCGTGAAACGCGAGCCCGTTGCGCAACGCCAGCAGCACGGTGGACTCCAGACCGTACATGTGCTGCGGAGGCACCGTACCCACCAGCGCGGCCGGCGCAGCGCCGAGCAATCCGAAACGCCGTGCCTCGGCTTGCGCGCCGCGCGCCAGCGCGCCCCACGTCTTCCGGTTGGGCATGGGTTTTCCCGTGGACCCCGAGGTAAAGGCAATGACCGCGGTACGCTCGGCGGGAAACGCCGGCATGTCGGTGTGCTGCCGGCCCTGAAGCGCATCGGGCGCAAACCGCACGCATTCGATCCCGGACACTGCGAGCTCGCTGCGCTCGCAGAGGAGATACAGGCCGGCGTATTGCTCCGCGAGCGCACGCACGCTCGCCGGCGTCAGGTCGGAAGGCAGGAGACTCACCTGCCCGCGCACCATGGCCGCGCCCAACGCCACCGCAAAACAGTAGCGGTCGGCGCACGCGTTGATCACCTGCCCCGCCGGCGGCAGGCGGCGCGCGAGCCCGTCGACATCCGCCAGCATCCGGCGCGCAGTGATGGGGTCGCCAGCGCGGTACGCCACGACCTGATCCAGCGAGGCGTGCGCGAGCAGTGCGATTTGCGAACCGGCCGCCTCAGGCACGCGGCGCTCCATCGCGGCACAGCCGCGTGTTCATCGGCTCACGAAGGGCGAGCGAAGCCGCGCGCAGCGGTCATCCGGCGAAAGGCCTGTACCGATGGCGTGATCGGATCGCGACAGGCTCGTGTAAACCGGAATTGGAATGCCAAGCGCGCGGCGGCCGCGCCGCCCAGCGGCGGCAAAGCGGACTTCGAAGACAGAGGACTAACGGGTCCGGTGTCGCTGGACATGTTCGTTCAACGCGCGCAACGACCGGAAAATCCTCGCGTTGTCGCTGTCGTCGGACCGGATCTGGACGCCGTATTTTTTCGACACGGCCAGTGCGATCTCCAGGATGTCGATGGAATCGAGCCCGAGCCCGTCCCGGTACAAGGGCGCGTTCGGGTCGATTTGTTCCACGGCGCTCTCCAGGTTGAGCGTGGAGACGATGAGCTGCGCGAGCTCCCGTTCTTCGCTGGTCAGGGCAGTGGCGGTGTCCATGCTGGCGGCGCCGGTGGCGACTTCGACGACTGCGGAATTATAGCCGCTCGATCTCGCGTTCATCGTCCGGTGGCGCCCGGATAGAATGGCGCGTGGTGCGTGCCGGGTCGCGCTCCCACTGCGGCGCAGTGGCGCATCCGCTGCACGGCCTCCGGACCGCAAAGACGATTGCACCTTGCAGCCTGTAGCCCTCTCCCGATACAGCGTCGTCAACTGCCTCGGCGCAGGCAAGCAGCCTACGCTCGCCGCGCTGCGCTCGCGCCGCTCCGGCCTTCAGCCCTGCACGTTCGAAGCGGCACGCCTCGACACCTATGTCGGCCAGATTCCCGACGATTGGCTCGCGCCGCTCGACGCCGCGCTCGCGGAGTTCGATTGCCGCAACAATCGCCTCGCTCAGCTTGCCCTGCGCCAGGACGGATTCGAGGACGCGGTGCGCGAAGCCGCGCTGCGCTACGGTACCGAGCGCATCGCAGTCGTGGTCGGCACCAGCACGTCGGGCATCCTGCAGACCGAGATTGCCTATCGCCATCGCGACCCGCTCACCGGCGCGCTGCCGGCGCAGTTCCGATATGCCACGACCCACAGTCCCTACGCGCTGGCGGGTTTCGTGCAGCGCTATCTGGCCTTGCGTGGCCCTGCAGTGGTCGTCTCCACCGCCTGCTCTTCCAGCGCCAAAGTCTTCGCCAGCGCCGCACGTCTGCTGGTGGCCGGCGTCTGCGACGCGGCGGTGGTCGGCGGCGCCGACAGCCTGTGCCTCACCACGCTCTACGGCTTCAATTCGCTGCAACTGCTGTCGCCGGCGCGCTGCCGGCCGTTTGACGTTGCGCGCGATGGAATTTCCATCGGCGAGGGTGCAGGCTTCGCACTGCTGGAGCGAGCCGAAACCGCCGACGCGGCAACGCCGTTCCTGCTCGGCGTCGGCGAAAGCTCGGATGCCTACCACATGTCTTCTCCGCACCCGGAAGGTCTCGGCGCGAAACTCGCGATGCAACGGGCGCTCGCCAGCGCCGGCCTGCGACCGGCGGATATCGACTACGTCAATCTGCACGGCACCGGCACGCGCAGCAACGACCTTTCGGAAGGCAAGGCGCTGTGCGCGGTGTTCGGCAACCGCACACCGGCGAGCTCGACCAAGGGGTGGTTTGGTCATACCCTGGGCGCCTGCGGGATCCAGGAAGCGGTGGTAAGCCTGCTCGCCATCGAGCATGGATTCATCCCGGGCAGCGCCAACACGGAAACGGTCGATCCCGCCATCGACATCGACTACGTGGTGAACAATCGCCCGCAAGCCGTCGAGCGCGTGATGAGCAACTCGTTCGGGTTTGGCGGGACCAACTGCAGCCTGGTGTTCGGGCGTGTGGCGCGATGAGGGCCTACGTGGAAGCACTGGGCGTGCGAGCGCCAGGCCTGGTGGGCTGGGCGGCAACGCGCCCGGTGCTCGCCGGGGAACGAGGTTACGTGCCCGCCGCGCTCGAAGTGCCGCGCGCGGACCTGCTCCCGCCGGCGGAGCGGCGCAGAACGGGACTGCCGGTCAAACTCGCGCTCGCAGTCGGCCAGGAGGTCATCGAGTCGGCGCGCTGCGATCCGGCTGATTTGCCCACGGTGTTCTGTTCTTCGGGCGGCGACGGCGAGGTGATCAACGAGATCTGCCAGACGCTCGCGGGAGCGCAGCCCGAAGTCTCGCCCACGCGCTTTCACAATTCGGTGCACAACGCACCCGCCGGCTACTGGGGAATCGCCACCCGTTCGACCGCGGCTTCGGTCAGCCTGAGCTGCCTGGACTGCAGCTTCGCCGCCGGGCTGCTCGAAAGCGCGGCGCAACTGGCCACCGGAACCCGGCGCGTGCTGCTCGTTGCTTGCGACGTTCCCTACCCGCAACCCCTCGGGCAGGCGCGGCCGCTCGGCGCGCCGTTCGCCTGTGGCGTGCTGCTGGCCGGGGAGCGCGGCCCGGCTACCATCGCTTGTCTGGAAGTGGGCATCGCCGACGGTGAGCGCGAGTCGACCATGCCGCAACCCGCGCTAGAGGAACTGCGCCGCGGCAACCCCGCGGCCCGTGCTCTGCCGTTGCTCTCCGCGCTGGCCGGGCGGGAGCCGGCTCGGGTCGTGCTCGACTACGTTACGGGCCGCCAACTGTCCGTCGACCTCACCCCATGCTGATCGGTCCCGAGCGCATCCGCGATCTCCTGCCGCACGCCGGCGCGATGTGCCTGCTCGATGCCGTGGTCGAGTACGACGCCATGCGCATCCTGTGCGTGGCCACCAGCCACCGTGCCGCATCCAATCCGTTGGCGCGCGAAGGGCGGCTGGCCGCGGTCTGCGGCGTGGAGTACGCCGGCCAGACCATGGCCCTGCACGGTGCGCTCACCATGCCCGCTCGGAACAGGCGCGCCGGCTACCTGGCGGCGGTGCGCGACATGCGCTGCCCGCGCGCCTGGCTGCACGACTGCGGCCCCGAAATGTGGATCGAAGCGTGCCTCCTCGTCGCAGCGGGCAGCCGTGTCATGTACGAATTCAAGCTGACCTCCGGTGGTACGGTGCTGGGAACGGGCCGCGCGGCCGTAGCGCTGGAGGCATCGCCCGAGACTGCCCCCGCGCAGCGCTCCGGGTAGAAAAAGGCCTCTTCGCGCAGGCCTTTCTCGGGGTGTCCGCTGCGGCCTCAGCTCAGGCTACGCGCAGAGCCGTCGGGTCCGCCGCGCGCAGCGCTTCGATCCGCTCGTCGAGCGGCGGATGAGACATGAACAAGCGTTTCAGGCCCATGCCCTGACCGCCCGAGATGCCGAAGGCCCGGATCTGATCGGGAAGCTGAGACGGCTCGTACTGGGCCTTGAGCCGCTCCAGCGCCGCAATCATCTTGTGCCGCCCCGCCAGCGCGGCACCGCCCGCATCGGCCCGGAACTCGCGGCGCCGGCTGAACCACATCACGATGATGCTGGCAAGGATGCCGAGCACGAGTTCGGCCACGATCGCGGTGATCCAGAAAGCGGGGCCGTGCCCGCGCTCGGTCTTGAACACCAGCTTGTCGACGATGTTGCCGATGATCCGGGACAGGAAAATGACAAAGGTGTTCACTACGCCCTGGATGAGCGCCAGGGTCACCATGTCGCCATTGGCAACGTGGCTGACTTCGTGTCCGAGCACGGCCTCGGCTTCCTCGCGCGTCATGCGCTGCAGCAGCCCCGTGCTCACCGCTACCAGCGCAGCGTCGCGATTCATGCCCGTGGCGAACGCGTTGACCTCGGGCGATTCATAGACTGCGACCTCGGGCATGCCGATGCCGGCCGCCTGTGCCTGCCGGCGAACCGTTTCGACGAGCCAGCGCTCGACCTCGGTACGCGGTGTATCGATCACCTGCGCGCCGGTCATCATCTTGGCTGACCACTTGGACATGGCGAGCGAGATCAACGCGCCACCGAACCCGATGACGCCGGCAAATACCAGCAGGGCCGTCAGATTGAGACCGCCGCCGGCCTGCTCCAGCACCCGATCGACGCCCAGCAGCCGCATCGTGATGTTGAGCACGAAGATGACGGCCAGGTTGGTTATCAGAAACAGGAAGATGCGCTTGATCACTTGTCACTCCGCATGTGTGATGAGCCGCGAATTTAGAGACTCGTCTCAGAAACGAGTTCCGGAAACCCGAACGCAATCATTGGACGGACTCGAGTTGGAGATTCAGTTCCAGCCAGTGCTCCTCGACCTCCTGAAGCTGCCGGGACACCCGCGCCTGCTGCAACAGGCATTGCTTCAGTTCCTCTTTGCAGGCTTCGCCGTATAAGTCGGGCGTGGCCAGGCGTTTTTCAAGCCGTGCCTTGTCGGCCGCAAGGCGCACCATCTGCTCCTCCAGCGTGCGAATCCGTTCCTGTAGAGGCCGGCGCCGCGCGGAGCGACGCTCGCGCACCCACGCTTCCTCGCGGCGTCGTTCCCTGCGGCCGGGAGTAACGTGGCCGACACCGGCCGGCTGCTCCGGGACACTCTGCAACTGCTGGGCATAATCGTCCACGTCGCCCGGAAATTCCCGGACCGTACCGTCGGCGACCAAATACAGCTCGTCGCATGCCGCGCGCAACAAGTGCCTATCATGGGACACCAGCACCATCGCGCCGGCGAATTCCTGTAGCGCGCGCAAGAGCGCGTAGCGCATTTCGAGGTCGAGGTGGTTGGTCGGTTCGTCGAGCAGCAGCACGTTGGGACGCCGCCACGCGATCAGCGCGAGCGCCAGCCGCGACTTCTCGCCACCGGAGAAGCGCCCGACCGGGGTCAGGGCCATGTCCGCCCGGAAATCGAAGCCACCGAGAAAGTCGCGCAGTTCCTGCTCGCGCGCAGCCGGATCGGCGCGCATCAGATGCGCGAGCGCGCTTTCGTCGGGGCGCAACTGATCGAGTTGATGCTGCGCGAAATATCCGATCGCCACCCCTTTGCCCTCCACCCGCGCGCCTTTCAGGGGTACCAGTTCGGCGGCGAGCAGCTTGACCAGCGTGGACTTGCCGGCGCCGTTGCGCCCGAGCAGTCCGATGCGGGCACCGGCCCGCAAGGCGAAATCGACCTCGCGCAGCACCGGCTCGCCGCCGTAGCCCACGGTTGCGGCGTCGATGACGATCGCCGGATCGGGCTGCGCAGGCGCAGCACGGAACGAAAATTCGAAGGGTGCGTCGACGTGCGCCGGCGCGATGCGATCCAGACGTGCGAGCGCTTTCAGGCGGCTCTGCGCCTGGCGCGCCTTGGTCGCCTTGGCGCGAAAGCGCTCAATAAAGGCGCGGGTCCTGGCGATCTCGCGCTGCTGTTTGTCATACGCCGCCCGCCGGCCGGCCAGCCGCTCCGCCCGCTGGCGCTCGAAGGCCGAGTAGTTACCCTCGTACAGGCGCAACGCCCCGTCTTCGATGTGGCAGATGCTGCGCACCGTGGCGTCCAGAAAATCGCGGTCGTGCGAGATCAGCAAGAGGGTGCCGGGGAAACTGCGCAGCCAGCTTTCCAGCCAGACGATCGCGTCGAGGTCCAGGTGGTTGGTCGGTTCGTCGAGCAGCAGGAGGTCGGAGCGGCACATGAGCGCCCGGGCGAGATTCAGGCGCACGCGCCAGCCGCCGGAAAAGTCGTCGACGGGGCGTGCCAGGTCATGCTCCCGGAACCCCAGTCCATGCATGAGCTGAGCGGCCCGCGCCCGCGCGGCATAGCCGCCGATCTTCGCCAGCCCCTCGTGCAGCTCCGCCAGCCGCAAGCCGTCCCCGCTCGCCTCGGCCTGCGCGATGCCCGTTTGAAGCGAACGCAGTTCGGCATCGCCGTCGAGCACGAATTCAATGGCCGGACACCGGCTGGGGGGCAGCTCCTGCAGAAGGCGTGCGATGACGATGCCGGGCTGAAGCTCGAGCTGGCCGGAGTCCGGATGCAGCTCTCCGGCCAGCAGAGCGAACAGGCTCGACTTGCCGACACCATTTGCGCCAGTCACGCCGACTTTCTGGCCGCGAAAGAAAGTCACCGACGCATGCGCGAAGAGCAGCCTTGCGCCGCGCCGCAGCGCGACCTCGCGCAGGAAGATCATCGGGTGGCGAGCGCGCCGCCCACCGGAGCGGGCGGGACGATGGGGTGGCCGATGGGATTCGAACCCACAACAACTGGAATCACAATCCAGGACTCTACCGTTGAGCTACGGCCACCACTGAGACGGCCAGTCGGCTCGGCGCCGACGGGTTTGGCGTGCCCGACAGGAATCGAACCTGTAACCCCCAGCTTAGAAGGCTGGTGCTCTATCCGATTGAGCTACGGGCACGACTCCATTCCGGCCACCCGCTGTTGGTCGGGGTGGAGAGATTTGAACTCTCGACATCCTGCTCCCAAAGCAGGCACGCTACCAGGCTGCGCTACACCCCGGAGGCGGCGAACTATACCGTTCGGGAGTGCACAGGTCAACGAAACTCCTGCTCCAAAACAACGCTCTATTGCATTCGCGTGGCCCTGATCGGGCCGCGGTTGCACCCCCCCGTCTTTTCTGTTAAGAAGGCGCATTTTTTGGGAACGGTAAGGTCCCGGAAAGGTTCCAATGGCTTCCGAGTTTCGCACGCAGTTCAAGCCGTACGTGCCCAAGAAGGGCGAGCCGTACATGAGCCCGAAGCAGCTGGAGCACTTCAGAAGAATCCTCACCCAACTCAAGGACGAACTGAGCGAGGACATCGACCGCACCGTGCACACGATGCAGGACGAAGCGACGGTTTTCGCCGACCCGAACGATCGCGCCAGCCAGGAATCGGACATGGCGCTCGAGCTGCGCAACCGGGACCGCGAACGGAAGCTGATCAAGAAGATCGACGAGACGATCGCCAAGATCGACGCCGGCGAATACGGTTATTGCGAGAGCTGTGGCGTCGAGATCGGGTTGAAGCGCCTGGAAGCGCGGCCCACCGCAACGCTGTGTATCGACTGCAAAACCTTGGACGAAATGCGCGAGCGCCAAGTCGCCAAGTAGCTGCCGCGGCTGGCGTGCGGTCACTGACCGGCCGCGCGGAGAAAAAGGCTGCCTTGTGGCAGCCTTTCTTTTTTTCTGTTTCCACGCCTGCCGCCGAGCGGTGCCACGGGGCACGCTCGCCGGCTTCAAGCCGATGTCATGGCGGAGCGGAACTTAGAGCGAGCCTACGTGGACCAATAGCCGTAGGCGGTTCAGCGACCGCCGTGAACAGTGGAACACAAGCCATGAAGTCATCCGAGAGCATCCCGAACCCGCGAGATATCCGTCTGCGGCTCGGTCTCAACCAACAGGAATTCTGGGGCAGGATCGGCGTAACCCAGAGCGGCGGGTCCCGTTACGAAAGCGGCCGACGCATGCCGAAACCGGTGCGCGAGCTGCTGCGGCTGGTGCACGTCGAGCAGATCGACATCCGCAAGCTCACCAAGGGCGATATGGCCCTGATCACCTACCTCAAGAGCGCTCAGCCCGCGCTCTATCGGCGGCTGAAGGAGGCGGCGACGCGGCGGAGCACGCCGCACCGCCGCCGCACCGGGCGTTAGCCTAGGGCGTGACCTTGACCTCCAGGCCCAGCGCCCGGATGCGCCCAGCGTAGGCTTCCAGCCATTGCGCGGGAAGGCTGGAGAGTCGCTCGGCCTCCGGCTGTTGCGACTTGCGCGCCAATCCATAGAGCAGCACCCCGCGAATCGGCACGCGCGCCCTCAGGCGCTCCTCCAGCAGCTCCAGGTAGGCCTGCTGCTCTACTTCCGACGGAGCCGCGCCGTCGAGAGCGAACACACAGGTCTGCACCCATGTCGGGCAGGCATGGGCCGCGATCGCCAGATTCTCCCTGACGCGCGCGAGGCCACTGCGCGTGTCGTTGACAAGGCGCATCCCATGCGTGCTGCCACTGTCGATCTTGAACCACACTTCTCCCTGCTGGCCGCGCAACTTCTCGACGCCGGACTTGACTTCCCTGCGATGAAGCAGGCTGCCGTTGGTGATGAGGACGGTTTTTACCTCCCGTGGCACGTTGAGTTCCGCGCGCGTCTCGCCGATGATTTCGATGACGTCCTCGAATTCCCTCGCGCTGGTGGGCTCGCCATTGCCCGACAGCGCGATGTCGTTGAGCCGGCGCGAACCTTCCGGGACGCGGCTTTGCAGAAAATCGCCGTGCAGCACCTGCCCTAGGAACAGGCGCAACTCTTCGCGCAGCCGCGGCAAATCGACCTCGGGCGCCGCTCCGCGCCGCAGCCCGGGCACCTGGCAATAGATGCAGCGCCAGTTGCAGGCATTGTTGACATTGAGGTTGATCCCCACCGAAAGGCCTCCGGCACGCCGGGAGACCACCGGATACACATAGCGCAAACCGGCCGCGGCACGATCGTGATCGACGACGGTTAGCGTTTGGCTCCTGGCAGCGGGTACCATCGGACGGCGACTTCGGGAAGAACGAATCGACGGACAGCCAACATGAGTCAAAGCCATTCGAAGCCGACTGGCGAAGAAGTGAAGAAATTCGCTCGCTTCGCGAGCCCTCTGGCGGAGGCGGTGAGATTCGAACTCACGGAAGGGTTGCCCCTTCGCAGGTTTTCAAGACCTGTGCATTAAACCGCTCTGCCACGCCTCCTTACGATTCTGCGGTCCGGGCTCCGACTCACCTGATGAGACCAGTCCGCGCGACGTTCGCCTGCAATACGCTTGCGATCCTCGGACTCTACAACCCTGACCCACCTCGGTAATCAGCCGGTTGTGCGCGCCGCATGTAACCAATTGTACGCCTTGTACGCCGAGAAAGCAGTCCTGCCGCCACTTCAAGCAATTGAAACTTGAGGGCTCGTTAGGTAGTCTTACGCCTGCAACCGCTCTTAACCTTTCCGGAGGCAGACACAAAATGCAACCCGAAGTCCAGGTGATGACGCAGTCCGCGCAACTGGCGCTTGCGCAGAATCGGGTCCTGCGCAACACCTACATGCTGCTCGGGCTGTCGATGATCCCGACGGTCATCGGCGCGATCGTCGGATTGAATACCAATTTCGCGTTCCTCGCGCAGTACCCGATCATGGGGCCACTGCTGATGTTCGCGGTCATGATCGGCGCCATGTTCGGAATCGCGGCGCTGCGCAACAGCGTCTGGGGCGTGGTCGCGATGCTCGCGTTCACCTTCCTGATGGGCTGGTGGCTCGGGCCGATTCTGCAGTATGCGTTGAATCTGTCGAACGGGCCTCAGCTGGTGGGCATGGCGGCGGGCGCGACCGGCCTGATCTTCTTCGCGCTGGCCACTTACGTAACGACGACGCGCAAGGACTTCAGCTTTCTGGGCAAGTTCCTGTTCGTCGGCCTGATCCTGCTGATCATCGGCGCGATCGCCAATCTGTTCTTCCAGGTGCCTGCGGCCTCGCTGACGATTTCCGCCGTCGCCGTCATCCTGTTCGCGGGCTACATGCTCTACGACGTGAGCGCGATCGTCCATGGCGGCGAGACGAACTACATCATGGCCACCTTGCGCGTGTACATCGACATCTACAACATGTTCGTACACCTGCTGAATCTGCTGCTTGCATTCGCCGGCAATCGCGAATAGCGCCCTGACTCGCTGACGCAAAGGGCGGCCTGGTGCCGCCCTTTTGTTTCTCCGCTGTCAGCGCCATCCTCCCGTTCGAACAGCGCGATCGACTCCACGTGGGAGGTGTGCGGAAACATGTTGACCACCCCCGCGGCCACCAAGCGGTAGCCGTTGACGTGCACCATGACGCCCGCATCGCGGGCGAGCGTTGCCGGATTGCACGAGACATAAACGACGCGTCGCGGTCCCTGCGACCCCAGGAGCTTCACCAGCGCGATCGCTCCGTCACGCGGAGGATCGATCAACAGCTTGTCGAATCCTCCCAGCGCCTGCCACTCGGATTCGGCGATTTCGAACAGATCGAGCGCACGAAACGCGCATCGGGCCTGCAAGCCGTTATGCGCCGCGTTGCCGGACGCGCGCTCGACCAGCGCGCGATTGCCTTCGATGCCCAGAACGTGCGCCCCTCGGCGCGCGATAGCCAGGGAGAAATTTCCCAGTCCGCAGAACAGGTCGCCGATTCTTTCACCCGGACGCGGATCGAGCAGCGCGACCGCGCGGCGCACGAGAACGCGGTTGATCTCGTGGTTGACCTGGGTGAAGTCCGTCGGGCGGAAGGGAAACTCGAGGTCGAAGTCGGGGAGACGGTAGCGCAGCGGCGGTGCCGCATCCGGGTGAAACAGCCGAGCGCTGTCCGGTCCGCCGGGTTGCAGATAGACCGTCACCCGATGGCGGTCGGCAAAGGCGCGCAGCCGCGCCTCGTCGGCTTCGGAAAGCGGCTGAAGGATGCGGAACACCAGCACATCGGCGTCCTCGCCGATCGCCAGCTCGATCTGAGGCAGTCGCTCGCGGATCGACAGGCCGCTCACCAGCTCGCGCAACGGCAGCAGCAGCGCCGAGATCCGCGGCGGGACCACGTCGCAGGAGGGCATGTCGGCAACGTAAGTGTGGCGCCGCTCGCGAAAACCGACGAGGGCGACGGCGCGGTTGCGCACGTAGCGCGAGGAGAATCGCGCGCGGTAGCGGTAACCCCAGAACGGGCCGTAGATCGGTCCCAGCATCGTCTCCGGCACGACCTTGCCGATGCGCGCCAGGTTGTCTTCCAGCACGCGCTGCTTGACGGCCACCTGCGCGCGCGGCTCCAGATGCTGCATGCTGCAGCCGCCACACACGCCGAAGCTCGGGCAGCGCGGGGTTACGCGTGTGGGCGCTGCCCGCACGACGCGCTTCGCGACCGCCAGCGCGTAACTCGGTTTGTGCCGGTACGCCTCGAGCTCGACCACTTCGCCCGGCAGCGCGCCTTCGACGAAAAACACCTTGCCATCGACATGCGCAATGCCGCGGCCCTCCTGGTCCAGGGCTTCGATGCGGGCAAGAACCGCCGTCATGGACTGCGCGCTGTCCAGGCGGCCAGAAACTCCTTCCAATGCGCTTCGCGGGAGCGTTCCAGCGCACTTCTCACCATCTGCAGTTCGCGCGCATGGCGCGGTTCGTCCAGGGCTCCCCGTAGCAGCTGAAAGCGCAGATACACGAGGTAGGTGTTCACGACGTCGGTCTCGCAGTAGGCGCGGATCGCCTGGATGCGACCCGCCTGATGCGCCTCCCATACCCGCGAGCCCGCCATGCCCAGCTTCCCCGGAAAGCCGAGCAGCTGGGCGACTTCGTCCAGCGGCGCTGCCGCGCGACCCTGGTAGAGCGACAGCAGATCCATCAGGTCCAGATGCCGCGTGTGGTATCGGCTGATGTAGTTGTTCCACTTGAACTCGCGGTCCTCCTCGCCCATGTCCCAGTAGCGGGCCGCCTGGACGCTGTGCAGGAGAGCCCGGTAGTGCAGCACCGGGAGATCGAAACCGCTGCCATTCCAGGACACCAGTTGCGGCGTGTACTTGTCGATGCCCTCGAAGAAGCGCTGGATCAGCACTTTTTCCGGGTCCCCGGGATCGCCCAGCGACCAGATGCGGAAGGTGTCGCCATCGCGCAACGCGCAGGAGATCGCCACCACGCGATGCAGGTGCAGCGGCAGGAAGTCGCTGCCGGTCTTCTCGCGTCTTTGCTGGAAGGCAAGCTCGGCGACTTGCGCATCCGGAAGATCGCGCGGCAACGATTGCAGGCGGCGCAAGCTGTCGGTGTCAGGGACGGTCTCGATGTCGAACGCAAGAATCGGCGTCATGGCGAAATTGAGGATGTTGTCGGGCATGATCCGACATATACGCCGAAGCCGCTCACCGGGCTGGGCGGGTCGACGGCCGCGCAGGGCGCTACGGCAGGGAATTCAGCGCCGATCGAGCAACCACTCCACGTAGCGCGACACGCCCTGCTCCACCTTCAGAAACGTCGCCTCGTAACCGGCGGCGCGCAACTGCGTCAGATCCGCCTCGGTGAAGCTCTGGTATTTCTCCTTCAGGCCTTCCGGGAAGGGAACGTATTCGATGCAGCCGCTTGCCTTCATCGCGTCGAGCGTAAGCGGCGGCTGGCCGTTCGCTCGCCGCAAGGCGTTGACCGTGGCTGCCGCCACATCGTTGAACGTCTGCGAGGCGCCGGTGCCGCAATTGAAGATTCCCGAGCGCCCGGAGTGTTCCAGAAACCACAGATTCACCTTCACCACGTCCTCGACCGATACGAAGTCACGGCGCTGCTCGCCGGCGCCGTAGCCGCCGCTGCCCTCGAACAGGCGCACCTTGCCGGTGGCTCGGTACTCGTTGAAGAAGTGATACGCCACCGACGCCATGCGTCCCTTGTGCGCTTCCCGCGGGCCGTAGACATTGAAGTAGCGCAGGCCCACCACTTGCGCGCGGTTCTCCGACCAGCGCCGCCGAACCATCTGGTCGAACAGAAACTTCGAGTAGCCATAGACGTTCAGCGGCCGCTCGAACTGACGCTCCTCGCGAAACTCGGTCGACGCGCCGTAGACCGCCGCGGAGGACGCGTAGATGAAAGGCACCCCTTCCGCCTGGCAGTACGCCAGCAGGTCCATGGAGTAGCGGAAGTTGTTTTCCATCATGTAGCGGCCGTCGGTCTCCATGGTGTCTGAGCAGGCGCCCTGGTGGATGACCGCCGAGATCTCCCCGTCGAACGCTCCCGCCTGAAGGGCGTTGCGGAAATCGTCCTTGTGCAGATAGTCGGAAATCTCGCAGTCGACCAGGTTGCAGAACTTGTCGGCTCGGGTGAGGTTGTCCACCGCGATGATGTTGTCGATTCCGCGGTCGTTCAGCGCCTTGACCAGATTGGCACCGATGAAGCCGGCCGCGCCCGTGACGACGATGTGCATGTCCCGATCCCGCTCTACGCGAACAACTCCTCGGAACGGACCACCGCCGTACCGAGTTTGCCCACGACGATCCCGGCCGCCCTGTTGGCCCAGCGTACGGCTTCCGGCAGCGGCTGGCCCGCCGCCAGCATGACCGCCAGGATGGCGATCACCGTGTCGCCCGCGCCGCTCACGTCGTAGACTTCGCGCGCGACGGTCGGCACGTGCAGCCGCTCCCCTGCGCGGTAGAGCGTCATGCCTTCTTCGCTGCGGGTAATGAGCAAGGCGTCAACGTTCAGACTTTCGCGCAGCGCCTGAGCGCGAGCCGTGAGATCGTCCTCGGATTTCCAGCGTCCCGCCACTTCGCGGAATTCCGCGCGATTGGGCGTGAGCACCGTGGCGTTGCGGTAGCGTGAATAGTCGTCACCCTTGGGGTCGACCAGCACCGCCTTGCCCCGCGCCCGGGCGCGCTCGATCATCTGTTCGATGTGCTTGAGCCCGCCCTTGCCGTAATCGGAGAAGACCACGACGTCGCACTCGGGAAGACAGGACTCGAAATCCGCCAGTTTCGCCGCCAGCACTTCGTGGCTCGGTTCGGTTTCGAAGTCCACGCGCAGCAGCTGCTGCTGCCGGCCGATGATCCTGAGCTTGATCGTGGTGGCGAGCGAGGCGTCCCGGTGCAATTGCGCCGTAATTCCTTCCGCCCGGAGCAGAGCCGTCAATGCATCGGCGGCCTCGTCCTGGCCGACGACCGACAGCAACAATGCGCACGCCCCGACCGCCGAGATGTTGCGGGCGACGTTGGCCGCCCCGCCCAGCCGCTCTTCGGTGCGGTTGATCTTGACCACCGGGACTGGTGCCTCGGGCGATATCCGGCTTACCTCTCCGAACCAGTAACGGTCCAGCATCACGTCGCCCACGACCATGACCCGGGCGGCGCGCAAGGCCGAAGGATGAATGGCGGAGGACGGAGGACGAACCGTGAGCGCGGAGTCCTTCTCACCGCCTGCGCTTCGAGTCCGGGGCGCAGGCCCGCCGGAGCGCGCTTCCATCCTCCCGCCTCGATCGCCGCCTTTCATCCTTGCGCCGCCTTCATCCTTCGCCTTCCTCCCCGTCTTTCACGGCCTTCCAACCGAGAAGTACTCGATGCCCGCCTCCCTGGCGAGCAGCGGGTCGTAAAGATTGCGGCCATCGAACACCACCGGCTGGGACAGCCGGCGCTTGATGTCCTCGAAATCGACCCCCCGAAACTCCTTCCACTCGGTGACGATGATCAGCGCATCGGCCCCGTCCAGCGCCCCGAGCGGCGAATCGGCGAACGACACCGCGGCTTCGCGCTGGAATATCCTCCGCCCTTCCGTCATCGCCACCGGATCGTACGCGCGCACCGTCGCGCCGCGGGTCAGCAGGCCGTTGACGATCACCCGGCTCGGCGCCTCGCGCATGTCGTTGGTGTTCGGCTTGAACGACAGGCCCCAGAGCGCAAAGCGCCGCCCGTCGAGGTGCTCGCCGAAACGCATGCGCACCTTGTCGAGCAGCCTCTGCTTCTGCGTGCGGTTGACTTTCTCCACCGCGTCGATAATGGTCAGCTGCATGCCGTATTCGCCCGCGGTATGCTGCAGCGCCTGGATGTCCTTGGGAAAACAAGATCCGCCATAACCGCAGCCGGCGTACAGGAAGTGATAGCCGATTCTCGGGTCCGAACCGATCCCCAGGCGAACCGCTTCGATGTTCGCGCCGAGCTTCTCCGCCAGGTTCGCCAGCTCGTTCATGAACGATATCCGCGTCGCCAGCATGGCGTTGGCCGCATATTTGGTCAGCTCGGCCGAACGCGTATCCATCACCATCAAGCGGTCGTGATTGCGGTTGATCGGCGCGTAGAGTTGGCGCATGAGCCGGATGGCCTGCTCGTCGCTGGTGCCGATGATGATTCGATCCGGACGCATGAAGTCCTCGACCGCGGCGCCCTCTTTGAGGAACTCCGGATTGGAAACGACGCTGAAAGTCAACGCCTTGCCGCGCGCCTTGAGCTCGTCGTCGACCACCGCCCGCACCCGTTCCGCGGTGCCGACTGGCACCGTGGACTTGTCCACGATGATCCGGTACTCGGTCATGTGCCGGCCGATGTTGCGCGCCGCGCTGAGCACGTAACGAAGATCCGCCGACCCGTCTTCGTCGGGCGGCGTGCCCACCGCGATGAACTGCACCAGCCCATGGGCGACCGCCTCGTCCACCTCCGTGGTGAAGCGCAGCCGGCCGGCGGCCGCATTGTGGCGGATCAACCCCTCCAGTCCCGGCTCATAGATGGGCACGCCGCCATCCTTGAGCAGCTGAATCTTGGCGGCGTCCACGTCGAGGCACACCACCTCATGGCCGATCTCGGCCAGGCAGGCGCCGGACACCAGGCCCACATAGCCGGTGCCTACGATGGTCACTTTCATCCAAGGCTCTCCGCGCTCTCGATTTCACGCACGATGCGCTCGACCACGGCGCGCGGATCGGCCGCGCGCGTCACCGGCCGACCGATCACCAGATAGCTGGCGCCGGCCTCGATGGCGGCGCGCGGTGTCATCACGCGCTTTTGATCGTCCGCCGGACCTTCCGCCAAGCGGATCCCGGGAGTCACGCGCAGGAAGGACTCATCGCAAGCCGTTCGCACCAGACGGGCTTCGTGAGCCGAGCACACGACTCCATCCAGCCCCGCCTGCCTGGCCAGCCGGGCGAGCCGCAGCGCGGCCTCGGCCGGCTCGCCGCTGATGCCCACCTCCGCGAGACCCTCTCGAGCCAGACTGGTCAGAATCGTCACGGCGACGAGTCTCGGCCGTCGATCCGCGCCGTCCAGCGCGGCGCGCGCCGCCTCCATCATCTCGCGCCCGCCGAGCGCGTGGACGTTGAGCATCCACACGCCCAGCCCCGCCGCCGCCCGACAGGCTTGGGCGACGGTGTTGGGGATGTCGTGGAACTTCAGATCCAAAAAAACCGCGAAGCCGCGCCGCGCCAGCGTGGCCACCAGCGCGGGGCCGGCAGCCGTAAACAGCTCCTTGCCGACCTTGACGCGGCAAAGCTCCGGCGAGAGCCGTTCGCTCAAGGCAAGGGCGCGGGCCGCGTCGGGGAAATCCAGTGCGACGATGATTCGCGGTTCCATCAGGCGGCCAGTTCGCGCTCCTCGGAGCGGCGCGGCGGATACGTCTCCCAGCCGTTGCAGGCCGGGCAATGCCAGTAGAACTGACGCGCCTTGAACCCGCAGCTCTCGCAGCGATACATCGCCAGGCTCCTGGTGTGCTGATGCACGAGGTTCTTGATCATCTGCAGATCGTTTCGACGCTCTGCCGGAGCGTCGAGCAGTTGCGCCTCCAGCAGCTTGTCCAGCCCCAACAGCGTCGGATTGCGCGCCAGTTCCGCACGCACCAGACGGTAGGCCGGCTCGGCGCCTTCGTGCTCGAGCTCGCCCTGAAACGTGACGTTGAGCAGATCGAGCGATGGATAGCTGGCCAGATAAGCGCGCAGCAGCCGCAACCCTTCTTCCGTCTTTCCGAGCTGACGATGCGCGGCGAGCAGCTTGTCGGCAACCAGCGCGAGGTAGGCGGGATTCTGTTGCTCGATACGCTTCCAGCACTCGATCGCACGCTCGAGATTGCCAAGGGTCAGTTCGATGTCCCCTTGCAGAATCGTCGCCCGGGCGCACTTGCGGTTGACCGAAAGCGCCTCCGCCAGATAGGAGCGCGCCGCATCCCAGCGCGAGCGGTTCATTTCGATGGCCGCAAGCTCGCAGTAATAGTTTGCGATGTCCTTCGCGCTGGAGCGCCCAGTGACGGCGTCCATCTTGCGCGAGGTGGCGATGGCTTTTTTCCAGTCCTTTTCCTGCTCGTAGATCTCGAGCAAGAACTTCAGTCCCTGCTGTTCGTACTGGGTGCCCTCGAGCTTGGCGAACAGCTCCTCGGCCCGGTCGAGCAGCCCGGCCTTGAGGTAGTCCTGCGCCAGCTCGTAGAGCGCCTGCAGGCGCTGCTCGCGCGCGAGATCGGGCCGGTCCAGCAGGTTCTCGTGCATGCGTATCGCGCGCTCGACCTCTCCGCGTCGGCGAAACAGGCTGCCTAGCGCGAAATGCAGTTCCACGGTCTGCGGATCGACCTTGACGAGTTCGATGAATGTCTCGATCGCCTTGTCCTGCTGCTCGTTGAGCAGGAAGTTCAGCCCCTTGAAGTACGACATCGGCAGTGCGCGCGACTCTGAGAGCAGCTGCTTGATGTCCACGCGTGCGGCGAGCCAGCCGAGCGCAAAGAACAGCGGAAAGCCGAGAAGCCACCAGAACTCGAATTCCATGCGACACCGACGCCTAGCGCGCCTCCTCGGATGAGTGGGCGCGAAGCTGCTTACGCAGTCGCACGCTTTCCCTGCGCTGGCGCAGCATCTTGCCCAGACCCGCGACCAGCCCAGTGGCCACGCCAAGCACGTATGCGACCAGCAAGACGAACACCAGAGGCACCTCCCACTGGCTGCCGAGGTAGAAACGGACAAGCACGGGATCGGTGTTCTTCGCGGCGAACCCGAGAATCACCAGGAATACGGCAAACCGCACAACCCACGCCACTATGCGCATGACAGTCTACATCCGGTTCGTGTGCGCAATACCCCTGCGACCCAAAAAAAAGCGGCACCTCCGAGGACGGTGCCGCCGTGCTCCAATGCTGCTGGCCACCAGTACGCCGCGCTACTGCTTCTTGAGGTCCACGCGCTCGCGCAATTCCTTGCCGGCCTTGAAATGCGGCACATACTTCGCTGGCACGTGCACCTTGTCCCCGGACTTCGGATTGCGGCCGATGCGCGGAGGGCGGTAGTTCAGTCCGAAGCTCCCGAACCCGCGGATCTCGATGCGATGCCCCTGGGCCAGGCTCCTGGCCATCGCGTCCAGGATCATCTTCACCGCGAGTTCGGCGTCGCTCGCCACCAGCTGCGGGAAATGCGCAGCGAGCCTTGCGATCAGCTCCGACTTGGTCATGGGCGCATCCTATTGCGAATTCTTGTTGTCCAGCTTGGCCTTGAGCAGCGCGCCGAGGTTGGTCGTGCCCGCGCTCGACACCTCGGTGGCGTGCTTCTGCAGCGCCTCGGCTTCCTCGGCGGCTTCCTTGGCCTTGATCGAGAGGTTGATGTTGCGGTTCTTGCGGTCGATGTTGATGATCATCACCGACACGCGGTCACCCTCCTTGAGGTGGCTGCGGATGTCTTCCACGCGATCACGCGAGACTTCGGAAGCCCGCAGATAGCCGTCCACGTCGCCTTCGAGCTGGATGACCGCCCCCTTGGGATCGAGCGACTTCACGATGCCCTCCACGATGCTGCCCTTGTCGTGGCTGGCGACATAGTTCGAGAACGGATCGCCTTCGAGCTGCTTGATGCCGAGCGAGATACGCTCGCGCTCGACATCGATCGACAACACCATGGCCTCGACCTCGTCGCCCTTCTTGTACTTTCGCACCGCCTCCTCGCCTGGGGTCGACCAGGAAAGGTCCGACAGGTGCACCAGCCCGTCGATGCCCCCGGGCAGACCGATGAAGATGCCGAAATCGGTGATCGACTTGATCTGACCGCGGACCTTGTCGCCCTTCTTGAAGTTCTGCGCGAACTCCTCCCACGGATTGGGCCTGCACTGCTTCATGCCGAGCGAGATGCGGCGGCGTTCCTCGTCGATTTCCAGGATCATCACCTCCACTTCATCGCCCACCTGCACCACCTTGGCCGGATGAACGTTCTTGTTGGTCCAGTCCATCTCCGACACGTGCACCAGGCCCTCGATGCCGGACTCGATCTCCACGAAGGCGCCGTAATCGGTGAGGTTGGAGACTTTGCCGAACAGGCGGGTGCCCGCCGGGTAGCGCCGCGCGAGCCCGACCCAGGGGTCTTCGCCCAGTTGCTTCAGCCCCAGCGAAACGCGGTTCTTCTCCTGATCGAACTTCAGGACCTTGGCGGTGACCTCATCGCCTACGTTGACCACTTCGGTCGGATGCTTGACTCTGCGCCACGCCAGATCGGTGATGTGCAGCAGCCCGTCGATGCCGCCGAGGTCGACGAACGCGCCGTAGTCGGTGATGTTCTTGACCACACCCTTGACGATGGCGCCCTCCTGGAGCGTCTCGAGCAGTTTCTGGCGCTCCTCGCCCTGGCTGGCCTCGAGCACCGCCCGGCGCGAGACGACCACGTTGTTACGCTTGCGGTCGAGCTTGATGACCTTGAACTCGAGCTGCTTGCCCTCGTACGGATTGGTGTCCTTCACCGGACGGATGTCCACCAGCGATCCGGGAAGAAACGCCCGGATACCGTTGATCATCACGGTCAGTCCGCCCTTGACCTTGCCGTTGACGAGCCCCTGGACGAGCCGGCCTTCCTCCATCGCCTTTTCCAGTTCCTGCCAGGCCGCCAGGCGCTTGGCCTTTTCGCGCGAGAGCCTGGTCTCGCCGTAACCGTCTTCCAGCGCTTCGATCGCGACGCTGACGTAGTCGCCCGGCTTGACCTCGATCTCGCCACGATCGTTCTTGAATTCTTCCGTCGGTATATAGCTCTCGGACTTCAGTCCGGCGTTGACCACGACGAAGTTGGGATCCACGCGCACGACTTCCGCCGTGATGACTTCGCCCGCCCGCATCTCCTGTCTGGCGAGGCTTTCTTCGAACAGGGAGGCGAAGCTTTCGGGTCCGGCTGGAGTCGAGGTGTGGGATGCAGTTTTCATGGACAGAATCGACAAAAAATCCGCTCACGTACAAGCGGGTCAGTGGATCAACCCATCCGAAAGACCGAAAAACCGGCCTGCGGCCCGGTACGCCGGTCCGCCGAAGTCATGCTCTCCAATCAGTGGGATGGGGCCCTGCGCAAGGCCTCCGCGCTCCAATCGAGCACCCGATCGACTGCTTCCTCGATCGTTAAGCACGTTGTATCAAGCACTTGGGCGCCTGCGCTCTTCTGCAAAGGGGCAACGCTGCGCCTCGTGTCGCGGGCGTCGCGTTGCTCGATGTCTCGCAAAAGGGCCGCCAGAGTAGCATTTAACCCTTTGTCTATCAACTGTTTATGGCGGCGCTCTGCACGCGCCTCGACACTCGCGGTGAGGAAAACCTTGAGTACCGCATCCGGGAACACCACGCTGCCCATGTCGCGCCCCTCGGCGACCAATCCCGGCGGCCTGCGAAAGCTTCGCTGGAGTTGCATAAGCGCCTGACGCACGGCGGGAATTGCAGCCACCCGGGAGGCTGCCTCGGCAACGTCTTCGGTCCTGATGGCCTCCGTGACGTCCTCCCCGGCCAGCATGATGCGGGTGCCGGAGAAAGCCACGGGCAACGAGCGCGCCGCCTGTGCCAGGCGCTCGGAATCGTCCAGCGAGACGCGGCTTCGCAGAGCGTGCAGCGCGACCAGGCGGTACAGCGCGCCGCTGTCCAGGTAGTGGAAACCGAGGGCTTGCGCCACGCGTTGCGCAATCGTGCCCTTGCCCGACCCGGAGGGGCCGTCGATCGCAATGACCGGTGCCGCGGTGATGGCCGCAAAGCGTTCGAAGTAATCGGGAAAGGTCTTCGAAACGCAAGCCGGATCATTGATGCGCACCCGCACGCCGCCGAGCGAGACCAGGGAAAAACACATCGCGATGCGATGATCGTCGTACGTGTCGATCGCCACGTCCGGCCGCAGACCGGTCGCCGGCGGAGTCACGATCAGGTAATCGGGGCCTTCTTCAACGCTGGCGCCGACCTTGCGCAATTCGTTGGCCATGGCCACGATGCGGTCGGTCTCCTTGACGCGCCAGCTGCCCACGTTGCGCAGGCGGCTGGTACCGTCGCAGAACAAGGCGACGATGGCGAGCGTCATCCCCGCGTCCGGTATGTGATTTAAGTCCAGATCGACCGCTCTGAGCCGGCCGGACTCCGGAGCCCGCGCTTCGATCCAGCGATCTCCCATGTCCACACGCGCGCCGCATGCCTGCAGCACTTCGACGAACCGGACATCGCCTTGAATGCTGCTCCTGCCGACGCCTTCGACGCGCACCGGCCCGCCCCCGATGGCACCGGCGGCGAGGAAATAGGACGCGCCGGATGCATCGCCCTCGACGTGGATTTCTCCCGGTGCGATGTACGCTGCGTCGGCGGCGACGCGGAATCGCGCCCAGCCTTCGCGCGCGACGCTCACGCCGAAGCGCGCCATCAGGTCGAGCGTCATCTCGACATAGGGCTTCGATATCAGTTCGCCCACGACCTCGACGGTCGTTTCGCGCCCTAGCAGCGGCAGTGCCATCAGCAGGGCCGAAAGGAACTGGCTCGAGATCTCGCCACGCATGCGAACCGTGGCCACCGCATTCAATTGCGCCGGCAGAATCTCCAGGGGCGGATAGCCCTCGCGTTCCAGATAGCGGATCCGAGCGCCGATCGAGCGCAGCGCGTCCACCAGGTCGCCGATGGGCCGCTCGTGCATGCGCGGCACGCCGCTCACCCGGTAATGGCCACCGTTGAGCGCCAGCACGGCGGTCAGGGGCCGCAACGCCGTGCCGGCGTTGCCGAGGAAAAGCTGCGCCGACCTCGCCGGGAAGCGGCCGCCGCAACCGACGATCCGACAGCGGGTCGGATCCGCAGCGCGCTCGACGGTGACCCCGAGGCGTACCAGGGCATCGACCATGCGATCGGTATCGTCGGAGATCAGCAGATCGCGAATGCGGGTCTCGCCCCGTGCCAGCGCGGCGAGCAGCAGGACGCGATTGGAGATGCTCTTCGAGCCCGGCAGGCGCACCGTTCCCGCCGCGCCGTAAAAGGGTCCGAGCTCGATGTAGGGTGTACCCTTCACGGCGTCTTGCGCAACCAGGCTTCGCGGGCGTTGCGCGCCGCTTCGAAGACTCGAGCCAGCGCCTCGCCGTCCCCTGCGCGGATGAGCGCGGCGACCTCGCCGAGCGCGCCTTGAAACGCTTCCAGGTCGGCGGCGATCGCGTCGCGGTTGGCGATGCAGATGTCGCGCCACATCTCGGGGGAGCTGCTGGCGATGCGCGTGAAATCGCGGAAGCCGCTTGCGGCGAACGAAAACAGCTCCTCCGCGCCGTCGCGGGCGGCGATCATGTGAACCAGCGCGTAAGCCACTACGTGCGGAAGGTGACTGACGGCCGAAAATACTTCGTCGTGATGCTCCGGCGTCATGCGGGTGATACGGGCGCCGCAGGCGCGCCACATCGACTCCACGAGCTCCACGGCTTCTGCGCGATTCTCCGGCAAGGGCGTGATGACCACGCGCTTGCCTTCGAAAAGCTCCGCGCTTGCGGCCTGCACGCCGGTATGTTCCGCCCCAGCGACGGGGTGTGCAGGCACGATGTTCGGAGCGGGCGCACCGACGACCTCGCGCACCGCCGCCACGAAATCGCGCTTGGTGCTGCCGGCATCCGTGATCACGGTGCCGGCGCGCGCAGCGCCTTTCAGACGCTCCAGCACGCGGATGGTCTGCTGCACCGGGACGGCGATCAGCACCAGGTCGGCCTGCCGGGCGGCGAGGGCCGGATCCTCCGCCGCTTCATCGATCACACCGAGTTCGAGCGCACGCGCAATGTTGCCGCGGGAGCGGCCCACGCCGATCACGCGATCGACCCGGCCCGCGCGCTTCAGACGCGCGGCGACCGACCCCCCGATCAGGCCCACGCCGACGATAGCCAGCTTCTTGAAGTGGAGTCGATCCAATGCAGGGAGGGATCAGTGCGAGGACGCCGCGTCAGGCCCCGGCCCGAAGCACCTGCGCCAGCGCAGCCAGGAAGCGCTCGTTCTCAGACGCCAGCCCCACCGACACCCGCAGGTGCTCGGGCATCGCGTACGAAGCCACTGGGCGGACGATGACGCCTTTGCGCAGCAGCTTCTGATAGATCTCCTGCGCCTTGCCCACGCGCACGCTGATGAAGTTGGCCTTGGAAGGTATCCATTGCAAGCCGAGTCGCTTGAAACCGTCGGTGAGTTGCTGCATCCCTTGCTGGTTCAGCTCGAAACTGCGAGCGACGAACGCCTCGTCATCCAGGGCTGCCACGGCTGCGGACTGCGCGATGCTGCTCACATTGAAGGGCTGGCGCACACGATTCATCAGGTCCGCGACCCGGGGATGTGCGGCTGCAAAGCCCACCCTGAGCCCCGCCAGTCCGTACGCCTTCGAGAACGTCCTGGACACCAGGAGATTGGGGAACTGACCGATCCAGCGCAGGCTCTCCGCCTGATCCGATGCGGGGAGATATTCGTTGTAAGCCTCGTCCAGCACCACCAGCACCGTGCTCGGCAGCTTGCGCAAGAAGGCCAGCACCGCTTCCGGCGGCACCCAGGTGCCGGTCGGATTGTTGGGGTTGGCGACGAAGACGACCCGGGTGTCGTGCCGTACCGCCGCCGCCATGGCCTCAAGGTCATGGCCAAAATCGCGCGCCGGCACTTCGATTCCTGTCGCGCCCGCGGCCTGGACCGCGAGGGGATAGACGGCGAAGGCGTGCCGGGAATACACCGCGCTTGCGCCGGGTGCGAGAAAGGTGCGCGCGGCGAGTTCCAGAACGTCGTTGGAACCATTGCCCAGAACGATCTGCTGCGCGTTGATACGGTAGCGCCGACAAAGCGCCTGCTTGAGTTCGTACCCGTTGCCGTCGGGGTAGCGTCCCACGCCCTCCAGCGCGGCCGCGGCGGCCGCCAAGGCGCGCGGGCTTGCCCCCAGCGGATTCTCGTTGGACGCAAGCTTGATGATTGCGGCCTCTTCCAGACCCAGTTCCCGCGCCAGCTCGGAGACCGGCTTGCCGGGCTGGTACGGTGCAATGGCGCGCACATAGGGCGGCGCGCAATCGCACAGGTCGAGAGAATCGGCGAGGGCTTGCGGTTTGTTCATGAGATGGCCACGGGGTAGGAGCCCAGGATCTTGAGGAAAGCGGCACGGTTGCGCACTTCTTCGAGGGCGTGGGCCACATGGGGCTCTGTGCGATGCCCTTCGACATCGACGAAGAAGACGTATTCCCAAAGGCCGGTGCGCGAAGGCCGGGACTCCAGACGAGTCATACTCACCGCGTTCTGCGCAAGTGGAGTAAGCAACTCGTGGATCGCGCCGGGACGGTTCTTCGCCGACATGATGAACGAGGTCTTGTCCTTGCCCGAGGCCAGCGCATCGTCTGGGGCCAGCACGGCGAAGCGCGTCGTGTTGTTCGGATCGTCCTCGATGTTGGGCACGAGCACCGGCAGCTGATACTGCTCCGAGGCCATGCGCCCGGCCACGGCCGCCGACTCGGCGTCCTCGGCGGCCCGGCGTGCCGCCTCGGCATTGCTGCCGACGGGAATCCGTTCAGCGTGCGGGCAATGCGCGTTCAACCAGCCGTTGCACTGCGCCAGGCTTTGCGCGTGCGAGTAGATGCGCCGGATGGCGCCCGGGTCGCGCAGCCGCGACAGCAGGTTCTGGTGAATCGGCAAGAGCACCTCGCCGCAGATCTTGAGCGGCGTGGAGACCAGCAGATCGAGCGTGCGCCCGACGGCGCCTTCCGTGGAATTCTCGACCGGAACCACCGCATAGCCCACGGTCCCCGCTTCGACGGTCCGGAACACGTCGTCGATCGAGGGGCACAGGACCGCTGGTGCCTGGCCGCCGAAATGTTTCATCACCGCTTCTTCGCTGAAGGTGCCCCGGGGCCCAAGGCAGGCCACCGCAAACGCATCCTCCAGGGCACGGCAGGCGGAAATGATCTCGGTGAACAGGTGGGTGACGGCCTTGGCCGGCAGCGGGCCCGCGTTGCGCTCGGCCAGCCGCCGCAGTACTTGCGCCTCGCGTTCGGGGCGGTACACCGTAGCCTCGCCCTTGAGCTTGCCGATCTCGCGGGCCAGTTGAGCACGCTCGTTCACCAGTCGCAGCAGCTCGTCGTCGAGCCGGTCGATGCGGTCGCGCAGCGCTTTGAGCGGGTTGGACATCTCAGGCCTGGTCCGCCGGCAGATAGCGCACAGCCAGCACGCCGTCGATGGCGGCCAGCTCTTCGATGACCTTGGCGGGAACGGGACTGTCGACGTCGACCAGGGTATAGGCCATGTCCTGCTTCGACTTGTTGATCATGTTATGGATGTTCAAGCCCGCCCGGGCCACGGTGGTGGAGATCTGGCCGACCATGTTGGGCACGTTGGCATTGGCGATGCCCAGCCGATAAGGCGATTCCCTGGCCATCAGCACGTCGGGAAAATTGACGGCGTTGCGGATGTTGCCGTGCTCGAGGTAGTCGCGCATCTGATCCACCACCATCACCGCGCAGTTGTCCTCCGCCTCGCGCGTGGAGGCGCCGACGTGAGGCAGGGCGATCACCCCAGGATGCCCGACAAGTCCGGCGGCCGGAAAGTCGCACACGTAGTAGCGCAACCGCTTCGCGGCCAGCGCCTCGACCACGGCCACATTGTCGACGATACCCTCGCGCGAGAAGTTGAGCAGTACCGCCCCGTGTTTCATCAGCGCGAGGCGCCGCTCGTTGATCAGATTGCGCGTGGACTCCAGCAGCGGCACGTGCAGCGTGACGAACTCCGAGCCGCGCACGATCTCTTCGACCGAATGGGCTTTGCGCACCTGCGAGGGCAGGCTCCATGCGGCATCGACGGTAATGTCCGGATCGTAGCCGTGCACGTTCATCCCGAGCTTGATCGCCGCGTCGGCCACCAGGCTGCCGATCCTGCCGAGTCCGATGACCCCCAGCGTGTGATGTGGCAGTTCGATACCGGCAAAGTGCCTCTTCTCCTCCTCGATGCGCAGGTTGATGCGCTCATCGCTGCCGCTCAACCCCTCCACGAACTTCAGCGCCGCCGGAATATTGCGCGCCGCCATGAGCATGCCCGCCAGCACCAGTTCCTTGACTGCGTTGGCATTCGCTCCCGGTGCGTTGAACACCGGAATGCCGCGGGAATTCATCGCCTTTACCGGAATGTTGTTCACGCCCACCCCCGCCCGCCCGATCGCCTTGACAGAGGGCGGGATAGGCATCGAGTGCATGTCCTGGGAGCGCACCAGCACCGCGTCGGGATTGTCGATCTGCGCGCCGACCGCGTACCTGTCGGGCGGAAGGCGCTTCAATCCGGCGTGGGAGATGTTGTTGAGGGTCAGGATACGCAGCTTCTCAGCCATCAGCCGTAGCGTTTTTCGAAGTCGCGCATGAACTCCACCAGCGTTCTCACGCCCTCCATCGGCATGGCGTTGTAGATGGAGGCGCGCATGCCACCCACCGAGCGATGACCCTTGAGCTGCACCAGCCCGTGCGACGCCGCCTCTTTCAGGAAGGTCTCGTCCAGCGCCTCGTCCCTCAGCCGGAAGGCAACGTTCATGCGCGAGCGATCTTCCTTCTCCACCGGGCAGTGGTAAAAGCCACTCGAATCCAGACAGTCATAGAGCAGGCCGGACTTGGCGATGGCTTCCCGCTCCATTGCGGCAAGCCCGCCGCGCTGCTTCACCCACTGGAAAACCAGTCCCGCGATGTACACCGCGTAGGTCGGCGGGGTGTTGTACATCCAACCATTGTCGGCATGGATCTTGTAATCAAGCATCGCCGGCGTGCCGGCCGAAGCCTGTCCGACCAGGTCGTCGCGGATGATGACAATGGTCAGCCCCGCCGGCCCGATGTTCTTCTGCGCACCGGCATAGATCGCACCGTAGCGCGAGACGTCGATCGGTCGCGACAGGATGTGGGAGGACATGTCCGCGACCAGAGGCACCTTCCCGGTGTCAGGGACCCAGTGGTACTCGACGCCCCCGATGGTTTCGTTGCTCGTGATGTGAACGTAGGCTGCGTCCGCATCGAGTTTCCAGTCCGACTGTTTCGGCACGTAGCTGAAATGACGGTCTTCACTGCTGGCCGCTACGTTGACGGCGCAAAATTTCCGTGCCTCGCCGATCGCTTTCCTGGCCCATTCTCCGGTATGGATGTAATCGGCCTTCTTTCTGCCACGCAAGAGGTTCAACGGCACCATGGCGAACTGCAGAGTCGCGCCACCCTGCAGGAAGAGCAGACGATAGTTCGACGGCACCGCGAGCAGTTCGCGCAGGTCCGCCTCAGCCGTTTCCGCGATCGAGAGGAACTCCTTGCCGCGGTGGCTCATCTCCATCACCGACATGCCGGTGCCGCGCCAATCGAGCATCTCGTCGCGCGCCTGTGCCAGCACCGGTTCCGGCAGCACGGCCGGACCGGCGCTGAAATTGAACACTCTGCCCACTGCCTTGCTTCCTTCCAAGAACTGCGCGACCAAGCGTTGCGTTACCGAGACTCGGTCTCGCTCTCGGGCCCGCCGTCGGGCACCGGCGGACCGGATGGCTCCAAACCGCCGTTCGGACCCGACGCATCCGGCCCCGCATCCGCAACTTCCTCGTCCCCGTCGGGCAATTCGCCGTCGTCGCGATCCACGACCTTTTCCAGGCCCGCCAGGCGCTCGTTGACATCGAGATTGATCAGCCGCACTCCCTGGGTTGCCCGGCCCATCTCGCTAATCTCTTTGACGCGAGTGCGGATCAGAACGCCGCCGGTGGTCATGAGCACGATCTCGTCGTCTTCCCTCACGAGCTTGGCCGCCACGACGCGACCGTTGCGCGCGGTCGTCTGGATGGCGATCATCCCCTGCGTGCCGCGACCGTGACGCGTGTACTCCGCAATCGGCGTACGCTTGCCGAACCCGTTCTCGGTCGCGGTGAGCACCGCCTGATTTTCGTCCTCCGCCACGAGCAGAGCGATCACCTTGCCGCCCTTGGCCAGATTCATGCCGCGCACCCCACGAGCCGTCCGGCCCATCGGGCGCACTTCGTTTTCGTCAAAGCGCACCGCCCGCCCTTCGTCCGAGAACAGCATCACGTCGTGATGTCCGTCGGTGAGCGCCACTCCGATCAGGTAATCCCCTTCGTCGAGATCGACCGCAATAATGCCCGAGGGGCGCGGACGGGAGAACTCCGACAGCGGCGTCTTCTTGACCGTGCCATTGGCGGTCGCCATGAAGACGTACTTGTTCTCCTCGAACTCGCGCACCGGGAGGATGGCGGTGATCTTCTCCCCATCGACCAGCGGCAGCAAGTTGACGATCGGCTTGCCGCGGCTCGAGCGCCCGCCCTGCGGCACTTCGTAGACCTTGAGCCAGTACATGCGCCCCCGGTTGGAGAAACACAGAATGTGGTCGTGCGTGTTGGCGACGAAAAGGTTGTCGATGAAGTCGTCTTCCTTGGTGGTCGCCGCCTGCCGGCCGCGCCCTCCGCGCTTCTGCGCACGGTAGTCGGCCACGGGTTGCGCCTTCATGTAGCCGGTATGAGACAGCGTGACCACCACGTCGGCGGGGGCGATCAGGTCCTCCATCACCAGTTCCTGGGTGTTGATCTCGATCTGGCTGCGCCTGGGGTCGCCGAACTGCTCCTTGGTCTGTCTCAGTTCTTCGGCGATGATCCCGGTGATGCGGGCCGGTTTGGCCAGGATGTCCAGCAGATCGACGATCTGATTCATGACCTCCCGATACTCCTCGGTGATCTTTTCCTGCTCCAGGCCGGTCAGGCGCTGCAACTGCATTTCCAGGATTCGCTGCGCCTGAACGTCGGACAGGTGATAGCCGTCTTCCTTCAAGCCATACTCGGGCGACAGCTCTTCCGGACGCGCCGATTGCGCCTCGCCTCGCGCCAGCATCGCCTCGACCAGCCGGGAGCGCCACACACGCGCCATCAGCTCCTGCCTGGCCTGCGCCGGGGTCGGTGCGGCCTTGATGAGCGCAATGATCTCGTCGACGTTGGACAGCGCGACGGCCAACCCCTCCAAAATGTGGCCCCGATTGCGCGCCTGCCGCAGCTCGTAGACGGTGCGCCGCGTGACGACCTCGCGCCGGTGCCGCAGAAAGGCCTCCAGGATCTCCTTGAGGTTCAGCAGCCGCGGCTGGCCATCGACCAGTGCCACCATGTTCATCCCGAACGTGTCCTGGAGCTGCGTTTCCTTGTACAGGTTGTTCAAGATGACTTCGGGTACCTCGCCGCGCTTCAGTTCCAGAACGGCGCGCATCCCCGACTTGTCCGATTCGTCACGGATCTCCGCAATGCCCTCGAGCCGCTTCTCCCGCACCAGCTCGCCGATGCGCATTAGCAAAGCGGCCTTGTTCACCTGGTAGGGCAGTTCGTCGATGACGATCGCCTGCCGCCCCCCCTTCTCCACTTCCTCGAAGTGCACGCGAGCGCGGATGACGATGCGGCCGCGGCCGGTTCGATAGCCTTCGCGGATTCCCGCGGTACCGTAGATGATGCCGCGGGTGGGAAAGTCCGGACCTGGAATGATGCCGATCAACTCGTCGATATCGATCTCGGGGCGCTCGAGGATCGCCAGACAGGCGTCGACCACTTCGCCCAGGTTATGAGGCGGAATGTTGGTCGCCATCCCGACGGCGATGCCCGCGGATCCGTTGATGAGGAGGTTCGGGATGCGAGTGGGCAGGACGCTGGGCTCGAGTTCCTTGCCGTCGTAGTTGGGGACGAAATCGACGGTCTCCTTGTCGATGTCCGCCAGCATCTCGGAAGCGATGCGCTCGAGGCGGCACTCCGTGTATCGGTAGGCGGCGGCCGAGTCGCCATCCACCGAACCGAAGTTGCCCTGGCCGTCGACGAGCGTGTAGCGCATCGAGAAGTCCTGCGCCATGCGCACGAGCGCTTCATAAGTGGCCGTATCGCCGTGCGGATGGTATTTGCCCAGCACGTCGCCCACGACCCTCGCGCACTTGACGTACGGGCGATTCCAGACGTTGTTCGCCTCATACATCGCATACAGGATCCGCCGGTGCACTGGTTTGAGCCCGTCTCGTACGTCGGGAAGCGCGCGCCCGACGATTACGCTCATCGCGTAATCGAGGTAGGAGCGACGCATCTCCTCCTCGAGGCTGATCGGCAGGGTTTCTCTGGCGAATTGCTCCATCTAGGCAAACGGACTCAGTGGGACGGGCGCTGGCGAAGAGGCCGCGACGTCTGCGTCCGCGAGTCGGTATCGCGCATGAGTCGTCGCTCGCCCAAAAGGTTGTAACGATATCATACGAGGCTAAGACAGACGAGGATAACGCGCGTATATTCGCCACCGGATCCGCCGGCGGGGCGCCGATCCGTCGGTCATCGGCGACATTGTCGGGAACAGGCCATGCGCGCCATAATTCGCCCGCTTCCTCTGATCACCAGACTCCCTCCGAGGAGAACAGGAGAAAACGCGATGCGATCCAGATCCAACCGATTGCTGATGCTGTTGATTGCCTCCGCGCTTGCTGCATGCTCGACGCAATCCGAGCGAGGCAGCACCGGGACTGAGAGCCAGGCGCCGGCGGCGGCTCCGACGCCACAACCCGAGTACGTTCCGGAGAGGGAGCCGGTTCAGTACAGCGATGCGCCACTGCCGGTCACCCCGGCCCCGCAAGCCCGGCAGCCGGTCGAGGAGTTCCCGGTGACACGCTATGAGCTGCCGCCCGAGGAAGAGGCGCGGCCCGAACCCGATCTCGCGGCAGCCGAGCCGGCCGAGGAACCCGAGGAAGAGGAGGAAGAGCTCCTCGCCGAGGAAGACGAGCCGGAGGAGGAGCCCGAGGTCGCGTTGGTCGAACCCGAAGCGCAGCAACTGGTTGCAGAGCCCGTTGCAGCGGCGCCAACTCCGGCACCCGAGCCGGCGGTGACCCAGCCGCGAGTCGCCGAAGAGCCGGTTGCGCAAGCGCAGGCACCGGCAGCGAAACCACCCGCCATCCAGCCGGTCATCGTCAGTTTCGAAGCCGAGCCGCTCTTCAGCTTCGACAAATTCAACATCCGGCCCGACCAGCGGGCGAAGCTTGACGATCTCGTCGCACAGTTGAACGGCACCGAATATGAAAGCGTTTCGGTCACCGGCCATGCCGACCGCATAGGGACGGATCAGTACAACCGCAGGCTTTCCGAACGCCGCGCGAACTCCGTAAAAGCCTATCTGGTGCGCAAAGGCGTTCCGGCCGCGAAGATCATCACAGCCGCAATGGGCGAGAGCCAGCCGGTGACGAGCAACGAAGACTGCAAGGGCAAGCGCGGCAGAGCGCTGATCGCGTGCTACCAGCCGGACCGCCGCGTCGAAGTCACGGTGACAGGCAAGAAGATGCCCTGAGTCGCCGATCGCCTCCACACAAGCCCTGCTCCGGCAGGGCTTTTTTTCGTTCACCCATGGGAAACAGACAGCCCGTCGATCTTCTGATAACGCCGTCGTGGGTCGTGCCGGTCGAGCCTTCCGGGTCGGTCTTGCATGAGCACGCGGTCGCGGTGACCGGGGGGCGGATCACGCATGTGCTTCCAGCCGCACAGGCAAACGAGACACTGGCACCGGCACGCATCGTCGACCTGCCGGGTCATGCGCTGATCCCGGGCTTGGTCAATCTCCATACGCACGCAGCGATGTCGCTGCTGCGCGGGCTGGCCGACGACCTCGCGCTCATGGACTGGCTGTCCAAGCACATCTGGCCGGCTGAGGCCAAGCATGTTTCGCCGCAGTTCGTCTACGACGGGACGCTGTTGGCCTGCGCGGAAATGCTGCGAGGGGGCGTGACCTGCTTCAACGACATGTATTTCTATCCCGAGATGGCCGGACGGGCGGCGCTGGAAGCCGGTATGCGGGCCGCACTGGGCATCGTGCTGATCGACCTTCCCACCGTATACGCGGCGGACCCGCAGGACTATCTGCGAAAGGGTCTCGCCGCGCGCGACGAGCTGAAGCACCACGCGACGCTTTCTTTCTGCATGGCGCCGCACGCGCCGTATACGGTCTCGGACAAGAGCTTCGAGCAGATCGTCACGCTGGCCGACCAGCTGCAGATTCCAATCCACATTCATGTGCACGAGACACGCTTCGAGATCGCGGAAAGTCTCAAGCAGCACGGGCTGCGCCCGCTGGAGCGCTTGCGCAAGCTCGGGGTCATCGGTCCCCAAACCATCGCCGTTCACGCCGTTCACCTCGAGAACAGCGAGATCGCGATGCTCGCCGCACTGGGTGCATCGGTTGCGCATTGCCCGGCCTCCAATCTGAAACTGGCGAGCGGTTTTTCACGCGTGGGCGACCTGTTGGCGGCCTCGATCAACGTCGGGCTGGGCACCGACGGGGCTGCCAGCAACAACCGGCTGGACGTGCTCTCCGAGTTGCGGCTCGCGGCCCTCGTGAGCAAAGCGCTGAGCGACAACGCCGAGACGCTGCCGGCGCACGCCGCACTGAGAATGGCCACGCTCGCGGGAGCCGCGGCACTGGGGCTGGATCGGGAAATCGGGAGCATCAGAACGGGGAAGGCGGCAGACCTGATCGCCCTGAACTTGTCCTCCTTGGAGCTGTCTCCGTGCTATGACCCGGCGTCGCAGATCGTCTACGCCGCCGGCCGCGAGCACGTCAGCCACGTCTGGGTACACGGCGAGGCGGTGGTGGAAAACCACAGGCTCGTGCGGGTGGACGAAGACGAACTCCGGTCCAGGACCCAAGCGTGGCAACGGCGCATCGCACCATCCCGAGCGAGCCGAAAAACATGATCAACGTTGATCCCGCAGAGATCGAAAAATTCAGCCAGCTTGCGCACCGCTGGTGGGATCCGGGCAGCGAGTTCAAGCCGCTGCACGAGATCAATCCGCTTCGACTGGATCACATCGATCGACTGGCGGGACTTTCCGGCAGGCGCGTTCTGGACGTGGGCTGCGGCGGTGGAATCCTCTCCGAAGCAATGGCGGCGCGCGGAGCCGTGGTGACCGGGATCGACATGGCGGAACGACCCCTCAAGGTCGCACAGCTGCACCTGCACGAAAGCGGGCTGAGCGTGGACTACCGCAAGACCTCCGTCGAGGCGCTGGCGCAGAGCGAAGCCGGTCAGTTCGATATCGTGACCTGTATGGAACTGCTCGAGCACGTCCCGGATCCGGCCAGTACCGTGACGGCCTGCGCCCGGGTCCTGAAGCCGGGCGGCTGGTGTTTCTTCGCCACCATCAACAGGAATCCAAAGTCGTATCTGTTCGCCGTGATCGGAGCGGAGTACGTGCTGAGACTGCTTCCCAAGGGTACGCACGAGTATGCGAAGTTCATTCGCCCCTCGGAGCTGGCGGCATGGTGTCGCACCGCCGGGCTGGCGGTCGTGGACATTACCGGCATGAGCTACAACCCCTTCAGCAAGACCTACTCGCTGGGCAAGAACACGTCCGTGAACTACATTCTGTGCGCCCGGCTGGCGGGCTGACCGCGCTACGCCCGCCAGTGTGATCAACGCAATGCATGTCAAGGAGGAGACCCGATGAGAACCTCGGCGCTTTATCCGGTTTTCGCCGCAACGCTCGCCGTTCTCTCAGCTTGTACGCTGAAGCCTCAGTACCTGCATCTCGATCCCACCGTTTCGGTCCGATCCGCTTCGATCGGCAACGGCACAACGATCGGTCTCGCCGTCGAAGACAATCGTGGCAGCCAAAAGCTCGGGGAGGTCGGCGACCCCAATACCCAGATGGTGGAGGTCAACCTGACCGAGGATTTCCGGCCCCGCCTCTATGAGGAGATCGCAAAGGCCCTCGCCTCGCTCGGGTTCAACGTCGTGCCGTATAGCGATGCCATGGAACGCACGATCACGGTCGATGTCCGCAAGCTGGAGCTGAGTTCGGTTAAGCAGCCCTTCGTATTCGATACCGAACTGCGTGCGGAAGTCGGCACCGTTGCGCGCAACGGCAAAGACACCTACGATCGCCTCTATTACGTACGCACTCGGAAGGAAACCGCCGGTCCGCCATTCCTTAAGGACAGCAACGCGCTGATCAATACCGCGGTGGCGCAGGCACTGGAAGACATGCTGAACGATGAGCGGTTGCTCGAGGTGCTGGCTCGCTGACCGACCCTTGTGCCGGGCGCGACGGCCGGAGACAATCCCGGCCGTTTGTATTTCCGGCGTGCGCGAATGCTCCGCTACAGGGCTGTGCTGTTCGATCTGGACGGGACCCTGGCCGATACTGCCGGCGATCTCGGACACGCTCTCAATCTTCAGCGCCGAGCCCGCGGACTGAACGCAGTGCCGCTCGATCTCATCAGACCGCACGCCTCGGCCGGGGCCCGGGGTCTGCTCCGGCTGGGGTTCGGGATCGAACCCGGTGACCCTGAGTTCGAAGCGATGCGCTCCGAATTTCTCGATCTGTACGAGCAAAACTTGTCGCGTACCACGGCGCTCTTTCCCGGCGTTCCCGAAATGCTGGCGGAACTGGAACGCAACGCGGTGCGTTGGGGCATCGTGACCAACAAGCCACGCCGCTTTGCACTGCCGCTGCTGAGAACGCTGGGCCTCGGCGAGCGCAGCGCGTGCACCATCTGCGGCGACATGGTCGATGCTCCCAAACCTCACCCGGCTTCCCTGCTCGAGGCCGCCCGACGGCTGCAGTTGCCGCCCGCTGACTGCCTCTACGTCGGTGACGATCGGCGGGATACCGAAGCTGCACGCGCGGCCGGCATGCAATCCGTGATCGCGTTGTACGGCTACTTGGGCAATGGCGAACCGCCTGGCAGCTGGGGCGCCCTTGCGATGATCGAATCCCCGCTCGACCTGTTCCGATTACTGGGTGTGCGCGAAGGGCCGGTCTGATACCATTTACCGCATGCGGGCGTTGAAAACTACCGACCTGCGCTCCATTTTGGAAATTACGTGGGGGCGACCTGGTTTCGACGTGGGTCGCGAAGCAGTGCAGTGCATGCCAAGGTCCAGTCACCTTGTAAAACCGCTGGACAACGAATAGTCGCCAACGACGATCGTTACGCTCTGGCCGCCTAAACCCGGCTAGACTCCGCACCGGTTCGCTCACGGGCCGGGCTGGGCAACCAGCGGCGGAGCCATATACGTGAGATCGTGCCGGCTGGGGTTACTTCAGCCGGCATCAAATCCAAGGTAACTCGCTTCTTGTCGGCCCGTCGGTCGGCTGACAAGCGGCTAAATCAATCGGCCTGACTAAGCATGTAGGACTGCCTGCAGAGGGCTTGCGGACGCGGGTTCGATTCCCGCCGCCTCCACCACACCACCGCGCGAGGAGCTTTCCGGCGTACATCCGCGCCCGAGTCTGTTTCAGTGCGGACGCAGTTCGGTTGCCGGAGTGGGACTCGATGTTCTCTTCGCCTCGTAGTACGCGGCGATTTTCTGCTGAATCAACGGAATCGCGGCAAGCCCTGCTTTCTCGCCCTCGATCACCGCATAGTTCTTCGATTCGAAGCTCGTCGAGATGAGCTGAGACACGTCCGGAGCGATGACCACGTCCGCGGTTTGCAGCTCGCGCGCCGCGATCGCGCGGCCCATGATCGAAAAAGTCTGTAGCAGGACGTCTATCGTGTCCTGCAGGCGCCTGTGCTGCGGTTTGTCGGAGATGTCCACGGCGATCACGATGTCCGCGCCGAGGTCCCTCGCAACCTGCACGGGTACCGGACTCACCAGTCCGCCGTCGACGTACTCTCGGTCGCCCACCTTCACGGGCTGAAAGATCCCGGGAACGCTGCTCGAGGCGCGTACCGCAAGGCCCGTGTCGCCCTGCCGAAAGACAACGGTTTCTCCCGACTGAAGGTCGGTCGCCACGATGGCGAGCGCGCGGTCGAGCTTTTCGATCGGTCGATTCTGGACAGCATCGTTGACGAACTTCTGGAGGGACTGGCCGCGGATGAAGCCACGGTTTGGCAGTACCCAGTCCCTGACGGTGGCCTCGTCCATGGACAACGCGATCCGCTGCAGGTCGAAACCATTGTAGCCGGCGGCATACAGCGCCCCCACGACGCTGCCGGCACTCGTGCCCACGACCAGGTCGGCCCGGATGCCATGCGCATCGAGCGCCTTGATGGCGCCGATGTGCGCAAACCCCTTGGCCGCGCCACCGCCCAGTACCAGCGCGATCTTCGGCGGTTCGACCGGTGCTTCAGGCGCCGTCGTGTCGGCTGTCGCGCCCGCTGTCGGCGCTGGAGCCGACGCGCAGCCCGCGAGCAGCGCCACAAACAGCAACGCGCTTGCTGACCGCACGGCGCGGGCGGCGGGCCCGCAAGCCGCAGAAAGCCTCACGTCTGGGATTGGACGTAGTTCTGGATGCCCATGCTGCCGATCAACTCGAGCTGAGTCTCCAGCCAGTCGATGTGGTCTTCTTCGCTGTCGAGGATCTCCTCGAACAGTTCACGAGAGATGTAGTCGCGCACCGATTCGCTGTGGACAATCGCCTCGCGCAGGACGGGGTGCGCCGCCATTTCCAGCTTCAGATCGCATTTCAAGCACTCTTCAACGTTCTCGCCGATCAGCAGCTTTCCCAGGTCCTGGAGGTTCGGCATGCCTTCCAGAAACAGGATGCGCTCGATCAACTGGTCGGCATGCTTCATCTCGCCGACGGACTCCTTGTACTCGTATTCGCCAAGCTTGTGCAGCCCCCAGTTCTTGAACATGCGCGAATGCAGAAAATACTGATTGATCGCGGTGAGCTCGTTGGTCAGTACCTTGTTCAGGTACTGGATGACTTGCGGGTCGCCCTTCATGGCCGATCCTTTTATTGTGGGAGGACGGCCGAATTATAGGCGCGCACCCGCGGCTCGAAGAAGAGCCTTCACGACCGCAATGGGAATCGTCTACGCGGCTTGAAGCTGATTGCACCGGGACGGCGGTGCAAGGGTTTCTTCGATCACTTGCTGCGCGCACTCGGTGCATCGACCGCAGCACGATGCCACCCCAAGTTCGAAACGCAGCTTAAGCAACGAGTCAGCCCCTCCGCGAATCGCATCGCGAATCTGCTTTTCGGTGATCCCGTTGCAGAGACAGACGTACATGGCCGGATGCGGCGGATACTAAATCACAATGAGAATGAGTGTCAATTGCTGATTCGATCTGAAAACACCCGCCGCACTTCATCGATCAGACGACTGGCTGATCGACGACAAGCCAGGATGCGCAGACCTTGGGCCTGAGCCTGAGCCCGATAGCTGCGCATCACGTTGTGATTCAAAAAATCCGTAAACAGGATCAGCAGTTGGGCATTGGAGGGCAACCTCGCGATCCGGCGCTGGTGGGCAGATGCCCGTCCGCTGACGTGATGTACGATCCGAATTCCCAATGTTTCAAGCAGTTCCGGGATATTCCCCAGACGGTCGGCACCGACCACGATGCAGTTCATCATGTCTCCATTCCGCGCTTTATTGGCATGCAGATGATAATGAGTCTCATTTCTAAGTCAAGCTTGACTGGTTAACGAAATGCATATTATTCTCATTCGCGCTAGCTTGACCTGAGGCCATAAGACATGAATACGAAAATCCGCGTATGTGCAGTCCAGTCGCTGGTCTTGTTCCTGTGCACCGTCTCGAATGTGTGGAGTCAAGGAGGCGAGATCGTCGCTCCGGAAGTGGAGGTGATCGGCACCAAAGAGAATCTGGAACGCATTCCCGGCTCTGGGGAGATCATCGACAACCGGGTAATCGAGGACACTCACCCGTTCACGATCAATGAAGTGTTGCGCAAGGCCGCCGGCATCAACGTTCGCGATGAAGAGGGGATCGGGCTGCGCCCAAACATCGGGATCCGCGGTTTGAACCCGACGCGCTCCACCAAGGTGCTGTTGCTCGAAGACGGAATTCCGCTCGCCTACGCGCCCTACGGCGATAACGCCTCGTACTACCATCCGCCGATCGAACGCTTCGAGCGTATCGAGATCCTCAAGGGTGCCGGCTTGATCATGTATGGGCCGCAAACCATCGGCGGGCTCATCAACTATGTGACACCCGACCCCGCGGTCGAGCCGGGCGGGCAGTTGACCTTGAGCGGCGGCAATCGGGACTACCTGTCCGGCAAGGCGCGTCTCACGGGTCACAACATGCTGCTGGATCTGACGCACAAGCAAACCGACGGTGCGCGGGACAACACGCACTCGACGATCAACGACCTTTACTACAAGGCCGTGCTGCCGATGGGCGACGGTCAGGCGCTCACGCTGCGGGCCAACGCCTACAGCGAGGATTCGAACCTTACGTATTCGGGCATTACCCAGGCCGAGCTTCAGAATTTCGGGATCCGCTACAACCCGTTCAAGAACGATGAGTTCAAGACCAATCGCTTCGGCGCCTCCGCGACCCATCGAATCGACCTGAGCGAGAACGCGACGCTCATGACGAACTTCTACGGGTCGATCTTCAGTCGCGACTGGTGGCGGCAGTCAAGCTCGACCACCGACGGACAATGTAATGCGAGCTATCCGCTGGTGGGGGGCCTGAATTTTCAGCAGCAGCGTGCAGCGGGCATCGCCGTCGATACGAATCTCTGCAACTCAGCCCAAGGCAGGCTGCGCGACTACCACACCTATGGTGTCGAGCCCAGGTTCACATTGCAGCACAACGCCTTCGGGGTGCCGAGCGAACTGGATGCAGGCGTGCGCGCCCATTACGAACGGCAGCAGCGCAAGCAGGTGAACGGGACAATCCCGACCGCGCGCACCGGCACGATCGTCGAAGACCAGGTACGACTGACCCAGGCCTACTCCGCCTTCGCGACGAACCGATTCCTGCTGGGCGACAAATGGACGGTCACCCCGGGTATTCGCGTCGAGAGCATCAGTGCCGATCGCCGCAATTATCTGGGCAGCAGCGGAAAGACGGACCTGACCGAGTGGATTCCGGCGCTTGGCGCCACGTTTTCGCCCACGCCTGGCACCACATTCTTCGCCGGCGCGCATCGAGGATTTGCGCCTCCCAGAGTCGAAGACCTGATCAACACGCCAAACGGTGCGGTTGCCACATTTACCGACGTGGACGCCGAAAGGAGCCTCAATTTCGAGGTGGGCGTTCGCAGCACGATCAGGCAGGGCGTAAGCCTGGAAGCGACCGCCTTCCGCAACGACTACAGTAACCTGATCGCGGTGGGCTCGATCGCCTCGAACGTGAATCTGTCGCAGGGCGAGGCGCTGACCCAGGGCCTGGAACTTGCGGCTCGCCTCGACAGTCGCGAGCTGTGGAATACGACGGATAACGCGTTCTTGCAGATCGCCTACACCTGGCTGCCCACCGCCGACCAGGAAACTGCATTCGTGGAGGTGGCCAATCAAACGGCCGTTCCGGGCAGCGCTGCCGGCAATCGCCTGCCGTATGCACCGGAGAACACACTAACCGCAACCCTCGGTTACCAGTTTCCGTGGGGACTTGAAGCGCTGCTCGAAACCGTCCATGTCGGCGAGCAGTTCGCGGATTTCGGGAATACGGCAGCACCCAGCGCAGATGGGCAGCGGGGATTGATCGACGCGTACACGATCTTCAACCTCGCCGTCAATTACGACTGGAAAGCTGCAGACACCGCGTTGTTCCTCGCGGTAAAGAACCTGGCAGACAAGGAATATATCGTCGATCGCACGCGCGGCGTTCTGCCGGGCAGCCCTCGCCTCGTGCAGGCGGGGCTCACGTACCGATTTTGAGTAGGGCTTTTCCTCCAACGGCCGGCAACCAAACCGGCCGTTTTTTGGATCCTCGCCCGCAGTCCGCAAAATGATTATGATTCGCGTTACTTGATGCAGACGATGGGCCGGCATGTCTACGCGACTTTTCAGGGCCTTGCTTGGAACCTTGGCGGCGTTTCTGATTCTTGGAGCAGCCCAGGCAGATGCGCCCCCGATACATAGCGCCCAGCAAGTCTTGCATCTGCTGGATTACATCGCGGTCGAATACCCCGAGTTCGTCCGGAACGGCAAGGTCACGGACGAAGCCGAGTATCAGGAACAAGTCGAGTTCTCCGAGCAAGTAGCGCGCACCCTTGCCGGCTTTCCGGACAACGAGCACCGTTCGGCACTCGTCACGGCCGCACAGCAACTTCACGAGGCCATCCTCGCCAAGGCAAAAGGCGACCAGGTCGTCGCGCTCGCGCGTCGTCTGCAGGGCGACCTGACCGCGACCTACGACATCCGGCTCGCCCCCGCCTCTCCCCCGGATCTCGCTCGCGGGGCCGCCCTGTACGAGGCAAATTGTGCGACTTGCCATGGGGCCAGAGGCGATGGTCGTGGACCCGCCGCGGGCGGACTCGATCCGGCACCGACCGACTTCACCGATCACGCGCGTCAATCGCAGCGCAGCGTGCTCGGCCTGTTCAACACGATCTCTCTCGGTGTGGACGGCACGGCGATGGCGGCGTTCTCGCAGCTTTCCGACGCCGACCGCTGGGCGCTCGCCTTCTACGTGAGCCGCTTCGCAGCCTCCGACGCCGAGCAAGCGCGCGGCGAAGCACTCTGGCGGCAGGGTGGCCCGCGGTTGTTCTCCGGGCTTTCCGAGGTGGTGACCACCACGCCTGCGGAGGCAATGGCCGACAGCCCTGAGAAGCACGCCGTGCTCCTTTATCTGCGCGCGCACCCCGATGCGCTTTCGAGCCCCGCCGGCGATGCGCTTTCGGTCGCGCAAGCCAAGACCGAAGAAAGCCTGCGCCTCTACGCCCAAGGGCGCTCAGAAGAGGCCTACCGCAGTGCGCTCGCCGCGTACCTCGACGGGTTCGAGCTTGCCGAAGCGCTCGTCTCGGCCGAAACCCGAGCGCGCGTGGAGCAGAAGATGGTCGCCTATCGCTCGCTTCTGCGCTCGGGTGCGCCGGTGGCGGAAGTCAGCGCTGCCGCGGACGAACTGGCGCATGAATTCAGCAAAGCGAGGGAATCGATGTCGGGCGGCTCCGCGTCGACCGGGACGAACTTCGTCGCGTCGCTCATCATCATCCTGCGCGAGGGGCTCGAGGCGATGCTCGTCATCGCCGCGATCGCCGCGTTTCTAGCCCGCTCGGGCCGGCGCGATGCCCTGGCCTATGTTCATTTCGGCTGGATCGGAGCACTGGCTGCCGGTGGCGTAACGTGGATAGTTTCGAGCACACTGTTCGCGTTCACAGGGGCTCAGCGCGAGACGACCGAGGGTGTCACCGCCCTGCTTGCCGCGGCGATCCTGCTCTACGCCGGCTACTGGCTGCACTCCAAGAGTCATTCGGCGCGCTGGCAGGCATACATCCGCGGCGAAATCAGCGGGGCAGTGTCCTCCGGTCAATTACGGATGCTGGGACTGGTCTCCTTCCTCGCCGTGTACCGGGAAGCATTCGAGACCGTGCTCTTCATGCAAGCGTTGTGGGTGCAGGCCGATGCGCCCGGCCGCAGCGCTCTGCTTGCCGGGATCGCGGCCGGCGCCGCGCTCCTGGTCGTCGTGGCGTGGCTGATTGCGCGCTTCAGCCTGCGGCTGCCGTTGAGATTGTTTTTCACCGCGAGCGCTTTCTTCCTCGCGGTCCTGGCTGTCGTGTTCGCCGGAAAAGGCATTGCGGCCCTGCAGGCAGCCGGCAAGCTGCCGATGACTCCCGCGGGCCTGCCGAGCCTGCCCGCGCTCGGCATCTACCCCAACTGGCAGGGTCTTGCCCTGCAGATCCTGATCATCGTGCTGATCGCCATGGTGTTCTGGTACGGCAGCACGAACGCCCGCCGCGGGTGATGATCGTAGAGCTACTGGAGGCAACAGTGCGTTGGATATGCGTTGCGCTCGCCGCCCTGCTCGCCGTGCCGCTGGGCGCAAACGGCGCGCAGGAAGTCACCGTCTATTCGGCTCGAATCGAGCAGCTCGTTCGGCCCTTGTTCGATGCCTATGCCAAGCAGACCGGCGTCAACGTTCGCTTCATCACCGACAAGGAAGGCCCGCTGCTCGAGCGCCTCAAGGCCGAGGGCCGCAACACGCCCGCCGATATTCTGCTCACGGTCGATGCCGGCAATCTCTGGCAGGCTGCCGAAGCCGCGCTGCTCCAGCCGGTTCGCTCCTCGATCCTGGAAGCCAATATTCCGGCGCATCTGCGCGACCCGCAGGGCCTGTGGTTCGGACTGTCGGTGCGTGCGCGGACCATCGTCTACAACACCGATCGGGTGAAGCCATCGGAGCTATCGACCTACGAGAACCTGGCTGAGCCGCACTGGAAAGGCAGGCTGTGCCTGCGTACTTCGAAGAAGGTCTACAACCAGTCCCTGGTCGCGATGATGCTGGCGGAGCACGGCGAGGCGAAGACAAGCCAGGTCGTTCGAGGCTGGGTGGAGAATCTCTCCGCGCCGGTGTTCGCGGACGACACGATGATGTTGCGGGCGATCGCCGCCGGCCAGTGCGACGTCGGCATTGCGAACACGTATTACTTCGGACGCCTGAAACAGCAGTCACCCTCCTTGCCGCTCGCGATCTTCTGGCCGAACCAGGACAGCAGCGGAGTGCATGTCAACGTCTCGGGTGCGGGCGTGACCCGTTACGCGAAGAACCGCGATGGCGCGATCAAACTTCTCGAGTGGTTGTCTTCACCGCGGGCGCAGAGCATTTACGCCGACGCCAACCTGGAGTATCCGGTCAATCCCGCGGTCAAGCCCGATCCGCTGGTGGCGAGCTGGGGCACCTTCAAGCAGAACCTGATCAACGTCGCCAAGGCCGGCGAGCTGCAGGCTGCCGCAGTGAAACTCATGGACCGTGCAGGCTATCGATAACCTCCCCCCTGCCTGGACGAGGGCCCGCAAAGCTGCACTCGGCTGGCGGGCCTTCTTGTTTCTGGCGGCGGGGCTCACCGCAGCACCGCTGCTGGTGGTGTTCTCGGCCTTCCTGACCCCGGCCGACGATGTGTGGCGCCATTTCGCCGATACGATCCTCGGAGAGATCCTGTTCAACACCTTCGCGCTGGCTGTCGGGGTCGGCGTCGGCTGTGCCCTCATCGGCGTGGGGCTTGCCTGGCTGATCGCCGTCTGCGATTTCCCGGGACGCCGGTTCTTCGACTGGGCGCTGCTGCTGCCCCTCGCAGTGCCCGCCTATGTCACTGCGTTCGTGGTCATCGGCCTGCTGGATTTCAGCGGGCCGGTACAGACAGCGCTGCGCGAACTGACCGGCTCGTCACTGCGCTGGTTTCCGCAGATTCGCAGCCGGGGTGGCGCAATTGTCGTGCTTACCCTGGCGCTTTATCCCTATGTCTACCTGTTGGCGCGCAATGCCTTTTCCACTCAGGGCAGAAGAATGCTGGAAGCCGGCCGCGTCCTCGGTCTGACATCCAGAGGTGCATTCTTCAGGGTGGCGCTGCCCATGGCGCGCCCGTGGATCGCTGCCGGACTCGCCCTGGTATTGATGGAGACGCTGGCCGATTTCGGGGCGGTCGCGGCATTCAACTACGACACCTTGACGACCGGCGTCTACAAGGCCTGGTACGCCTTGTTCTCTCTCCCGGCCGCCTCGCAGGTCGCGTCGCTGCTCGTGCTCGTCGCCTTTCTTGTGCTCGCGCTCGAACAAACTACGCGCGCACGAACGCTCTTTACGCCTGCCCATGGTTCCGGACCGGGCCAGCGGGTTCGCCTGTCCGGCTGGCAGGCGTGGTGCGCGACCGCGGCTTGTGGCGTCGTGCTCCTGGCTGCTTTCGGCCTGCCGCTGTTCCAGCTCGTGCTGTGGACAGCCACCTACGGTGCTCAGGACTTCGACGTGCGCTATCTGGGCTATGTCTGGCATTCGGTGTTGCTCGCATCGGTCGCTGCGCTGACAGTATGTGCACTCGCCGTTGGCCTCGCCTTCGCGGGTCGCCGCGACACCCGACCGGCCGCCCGTTTGGCGGTGAGAATCGCCACCCTCGGCTATGCCGTTCCGGGTGCGGTGCTCGCCGTGGGGATTTTCATGGCTTTCGGCTGGGTCGACGCACTTCTGCCGCTGTGGTTGCGGACCTTGACGGGTGCGCAACCCGGTGCGCTCCTGCAGGGCTCGGTCGTCGCCATGATACTGGCCTACGTCGTCCGGTTCCTCGCCGTGGGTTTCGGCCCGATTGACAGCGCCTTTCATCGCGTGACCCGCAATGTCGAGGAGGCTGCGATCTCGCTCGGAGCATCAGGCTGGCGCTTGCTGGCGCGGGTACACCTGCCGATGCTGCGCGGCGGACTCGCAACCGGCGCGATCCTGGTGTTTGTGGACGTGATGAAGGAGATGCCCATCACTCTGATGTCGCGTCCGTTTGGCTGGGACACGCTCGCCGTGCGCATTTTCGAACTCACTTCCGAGGGCCAGTGGCAGCAGGCCGCGCTGCCTGCGGTGGTACTGGTCGCCACCGGCATCCTTCCCGTGATGCGGCTCGCCCGCCAGGCCGGTTGATTGCGGCCGCCATGTCCGCCCTGGTCGAACTCAGAAGCGTGCGGCTGTCCTACGGGGCGCAGCGCGTACTGGAGGGACTGTCACTGCGTCTGGAACGAGGACAAATCGGCTGCCTGCTCGGGCCCAGCGGCTGCGGCAAGACCTCCGTGCTCCGCTGCATCGCCGGATTCGAGCCCATCGAATCCGGAGAAATACGGATAGCGGATCGGGTGGTCAGCAGCCCGACGCTGCACTTGTCGCCGGAGGCACGTCGGGTCGGAATGGTCTTCCAGGACTACGCCTTGTTTCCTCACCTGACGGTGGCGCAGAACGTGGCTTTCGGCCTTCGCGGCCTGCCGCGCGAAGCGCGCCGGCGCCGTGTCGACGAAATGCTGGAAACTACCGGTCTCGGTTGCGTGCGCCAGCGCTATCCACACGAACTGTCCGGCGGGCAGCAACAGCGTGTGGCGCTGGCGCGCGCGCTCGCCCCCCGGCCGGAACTGCTGATGCTCGACGAACCGTTTTCCAATCTGGATATCGAACTGCGCGAGCGCCTCGGCACCGAAGTACGCGAGGTTCTCCGACAACAGGGTTCGACCGTCCTGCTCGTCACGCACGACCAGCAGGAGGCGTTCGCAATGGCGGACGAAATCGGCATCATGGCCGGCGGTGCCATCCAGCAGTGGGACAGCGCCTACAACGTCTATCATCGGCCGGCCAACCGTTTCGTCGCGGACTTCGTTGGACAGGGCGTCTTTCTACCGGGCCGGTTCAATGGAAGCGGAAAGATCGAGACGGAACTGGGTGCATTGCCCGGCGAGATCAAGACGGCCTCGGGCGGCCTCGGCTGCGAAGTGGAGCAGGTCGAAGTCCTGCTGCGACCGGACGACGTGGTTCACGACGATTCCAGCCCCAGAAAGGCCGTCGTGCTGCACAAGGCCTTCCGCGGCGCGCAGATCCTCTACACCTTGGGCCTGCCGGGTGGAAGCAGGTTGCTGGCGCTCGTGCCCAGCCATCACAACCATCCGATCGGAAGCGAGATCGGCATCCGCCTGGAAGCGGAACACGTGATCGCCTTTCCACGGGCCCCGCGATAACGAGGCCGGAGCAGCCTCCTTCGCAGGACGAGCGCCTGTTCTACCTTCCGGGCAGCATGCGCTGGAAAACGCCATCCTTGTCGACCAGCAGATGCTTCAACGCCGCGACCACGTGCACCACGATGAGTGCCATGAGCAGGACCGCCGTGGTGCCGTGGATGCCTTGCAGAAAGTCGTAGATCTCCTTGTTCTCCGGTCCGAGCGGGGGAATCTTGAACAGGCCGAAGTAGGTCACGCCGAACTTCGTGAACTGGGAGGCGGAAAACCCGGCCAGCGGCATGACGATCAGGCACAGATACAGCAGCGCATGGCTGATCCTCGAGGCGCGTACTTGCCATCCCGGAACCGAAGGGGGTAACGGGGGGGGAGGGTTCCTGTAGCGCCACCAGAGGCGCAACAGCACCACCAGCCCGGTCGTCAGTCCGATCGACTTGTGGAGGTTGTAGAAGAACGAACGTTCGGGTGTGCCGCGCGGGATGTCGGTCATGTAGAGACCGAGGCCGATCAACGTCAGGACCAGCACCGCGGTGATCCAGTGCAGCGCAATCGCCAAGGTCGAATAACGCTGCGCGTTCTCGGACATCTTCCCCTCCTTCCGGTCGATGGGCCGGTATGTTACGGGGCCGCCTCAGTCGATGACAACTGCTCGCCGCGCGTTCGAACCTCGCGTTCCTGCCTGACAGGCGCCCGGTTTCGTCGAACGCTACCGGGAACTTTGGTCCGAGAAGTTGCACGCAAGGTCTGCAGCCTTCAGTGCCGCGGACATGCAAATCGGGAATTTTTCCCGGTCCGTCAAAGGACAATTGTGTTTTCTCCTCAGGTAGGATTCCGGTCACCCGCGGGGAACCCGAAATCCGAACGTCGCCAGGGTGCCGCTCCCGGTGGCGTGCGCCGCCACGCGCGCGACCATTACCGGCTCGAAGACAAAGTTCAAAGGGAGGAATATCCGATGCATCCGCCAATCCGGCATGTCGTGCTTGCGATCGCCTTATTGCGAGCACTGGCTGCCGCAGCACAGAATCCCGCCACCGAGCTGGAGGCTCCGACGATCGAAGTGATCGGTACCACGCCTCTCCCCGGCTTGGGCACGCCGGTCAATCAGGTGCCGGCTAACGTTCAGGCCGCGACCGGCAACGACATTCGAGCGCAGGCGACGGCCAACCTCGGGGAGTACCTCGACAACAACCTGGGGAGCGTCACCGTCAACCACGGCCAGAACAACCCCTTCCAGCCTGACGTGAATTTCCGGGGACTTTCGGCCTCGCCCTTGCTCGGCACGCCGCAAGGGGTGTCGGTGTTCATGGATGGGGTGCGCATCAACGAGCCGTTCGGTGACGTCGTGAACTGGGACCTTGTGCCGCAGAACGCGATCTCCACCATCAACCTCATTCCGGGCTCCAATCCGGTCTTCGGCCTGAACACGCTGGGCGCAGCACTCGCGATCAACACCAAGTCCGGCTTTCAGTATCCCGGAGGATCCATCTCGGCCCAGGCCGGTTCCTGGGGGCGCAGGGTCGGCGAGTTCGAGTACGGCGGCCACGGCGACAAGAACGACTGGTTCCTTGCCGGCACATGGTTCGACGAGGATGGCTGGCGCGACTTCTCGCCCAGTGAAGTCCGGCAGCTGTTCACCAAAGCAGGACGCGAAGAGGCGGACACGGATTTCGACGTCAGCCTGATGCTCGCGGACAATGACCTGCAGGGAACACAAGCCTTGCCGCTGTCATTCCTCGGCAACCGCGAGCAGGCGTACACCTGGCCGGACCGGAATCAGAACGAGCTGCTGTTCCTCAACGGCAGGGCCAGTCATTTCATCGCGGAGGACCGTCTCCTCGCCGGCAATCTGTACATTCGCCGTTACAAGAACGAGAACTTCAGCAGCAACGTCAACGATGATTGCGAGGAAATCGTCGGCAACTGCGCGATCGGAATCCTCAGCGGTGGCGCCGATCCGCAAGCCATCAACGACCTCAGTGAGATCAGAACAAAGGGGCTCGGTGGCTCCCTGCAGATGACCTTCCTCGACGAGCTGGCCGGCCGCAAGAATCAGCTCACGGTTGGGATCAGCGCAGATCTCGGCGATACCACCTTCACCCAGTTCGAGGAGGAGGCCGATTTCACCACCGACCGGGGAACGGTGGGAAGCGGGGTCTTCACGCTGGAAACCGACGTCCAGACCAAGAACGGCTACTACGGAATCTATCTCACCGATACAGTATCGCTGAGCGATCAACTGTCGCTCACCGTTTCCGGACGATACAACTATGCCAGGGTCAGGATCGAGGATCGGACAGGAACCGAACCGCAGCTCAACGGGGACCACAAGTTCACACGCTTCAATCCAGCGGTGGGTTTGAACTTGAATCCGTCGCCGACGCTGACCGCGTACGTTGCCTACAGCGAGGGCATGCGCGCGCCGACTCCCGTGGAGCTGACCTGCGCAGACCCCAATGCACCGTGCCGGCTACCGAACAATTTCCTCGCCGACCCTCCGCTCGAAAAGGTCGTGTCCAAAACCATGGAAGCGGGCGCAAGAGGCAGGCTTTCTCCGGATATCGGCTGGAGTCTTGCCGTCTACAACACGGATCTGGTCGACGACATTCAGTTCATCAGTGCCGCTGGCGCGGGCGTCAACGCGGGCTTCTTCGACAACGTGGGCAAGACTCGTCGCCGTGGAGCGGAGTTGGGAGCCTTCGCGACGCTGGGTTCGCTAAGGCTCGTGGCGAGCTACGCCTATCTGAGAGCGACTTTCGAGAGCGCGTTCGCGATTGCCAACGAAGTCAATTCCTCTGCGGTCGATACCGACGGCGATACCGAGCCCGATACGATCTTCGTGAATCCCGGAGACCGGATCCCGGGGTTTCCCGATCACGCGTTGAAGCTGCGCGTCGAATACGGGCTGTCTGAAAAGTTCGTGCTGGGCGCAAATCTCCATTACTTCAGCGCCCAGTTCGCGCGCGGGGACGAAAACAACCAGGACGCCAACGGCAAGATCCCCGGCTACACGCTGGTCAACCTTGACGCACGCTATCAGGCCGCCCGGCGGCTGCAGATCTTCGCCCGTGTGCAGAATCTGTTCGACAAAGAGTACGAAACGCTCGGCGTGCTGGGAGAGAATTTCTTCGTCAGCGGCACCTTCGATGCATCAAACGTGCAGCCCGAGCAGTTTCGTTCGGTCGGCGCGCCGCGCGCCGTCTGGGCAGGGCTCAGGTACCAGTTCGCGAATTGACGCAACGCGCGAGGGGTACCGAGCCCGTACTGCCTAGCGCCCGACTCGCCTGCTCAGAATGTGTAGCTGGCGGACAGTCCAAGCATGTAATTGCGCCCGGGTGCGGGCTCGTAATAGCGCCGGTTCGATTCGTTGACGATGACCGAACCGACATACTCTTCGTCCAGCAGATTATCGATCCTCACGAACTGCGTCAGCCTCCAGCCGCCAGTGCGCTGTTCGAAACCGGCGCGCCAGTTGAAAATCGTATAGCTGTCCGCTGATTCGTCGTTAAGATCATTGGTGAACACTTCGTCTACCCACCGTCCCTCGATCGCTGTGGAAAAACCGCTCTCGGCATGCCGCCAGCGGACCTCCGCAAACGCGGTACTCTGCGGAATGCCCGGGATGCGATTGCCGGCGGGAACGGTTGCATTGGGGCCAGCCACCGAAGTGCAGAATCCAACACACGTTCCGAAGCTCGTGTCGAATTCGGCTTTGATGTACGTGTAGTTGGCGGCGGCCGAGAACCCGGCGGCAAGCTCGGAATCCATCGCGATTTCGAAGCCTTGACGGGTCGTGCTCTCCACGTTCTGGAACACCGATCTGCCGCCCGAGTTGCTGAATACGACGATCTCGTTGTCGGTGTCGATCCTGAACAAGGCTGCGTTCAGGCGGGTGGCGTCGCCGATCAGCGCTTTCGCTCCTATCTCGAGATTGGTGCTCTCCGCCGGCTTGAGGTCGAAGTTGAACCCGTTGACCGTGGCGGAAGTCGACCGGTAGGCCAGCTCGGCGAAAGTCGGCGTCTCGAAACCCTTCCCGGCGTTGGCATAGACGTTGAGCGTGGGCGTCACTTTCAGGATCAGACCCGCGACCGGCGTGGTGTCGCGGAACTCGATGTTGCCGCTGTCGTCGCCGTTTGTGCCAGTGATGAAGAAATCCTCGGTCTTGAACTTCACGGAGGTGTGCCGAATGCCTGCATGAATGCTCCAGCGGTCGGTCAGATCGAGTTGAGTCTGCAGGAACTGATCGAAGTTGAAGACCGTGTTGTCCTCGTTGCGCACGAGCGCGCCGATGTTCCCGGCGTTATTGTCGAAAGCCCTGCGTGTTTCCTTCATTCGGTCGTAGTTCAGGCCCGCGGTAACCGCCAACGCCATCCCTCCCACGGACATCCGGCGAGTCCATCGCCCGTCGACACCACCGAAGTCCCGATCGAGGTCAATCACCCCTCGGGGAGTGATGGAGAGAAACTGCTGAACCGTCCGCTTGCCCGAATAGGCGAGCAGTCTGATGGAATCCTGTTCGCCGAGCCTGTGCTGCAATACCGTTCCTGCCTGCAGGTTTTCGATGCTCTTGCGGGTGTTCTGAGTCTCTGCATTGGTGCCAGCCTGGTCGCGATCCTGGGCCAGCTGCGTCTTGTCCAGACCGAGCGGGTCCTGGGTTTCGGGCTGGTTCAAGTAGTTCGTCACCAAGGTAATCTTCGTATCATCGCTTACGTCCAGACGCAGCTTTCCGTTGACCGTGTCGCGACGAGCAGCGCTGTGATCGCGGAAACCTTCTGTGGCGAAGCGCGCAGCCTCGATGACGTAGTTCACCAGCCCCATCTGCCCGCCCGCCTTCAGTCCCATGCGACTGGAGTCGAAGCTTCCGAACCACGCGGAACCGGTCAGCGTGTGTCGCTGGGGTCCATCCTCCGTGAACACGTTGATGACACCACCAGACGAATTCCCGTACAACGCAGAAAAAGGCCCGCGCATGACCTCCACGCTTCTGGCGGAGCTCAGGTCGATGTTCGCCGCCTGTCCCTGCCCGTCCGGCATCGTGAGAGGAATTCCGTCGGAGATTATCCTGATGCCCCGTACGCCGAAGGTCGAACGCGCGCCGAAGCCGCGGATCGAGATCTGCAGATCCTGGGCGTAGTTCTGGCGATTGTTGGCGACCACGCCGGGAGCCTTCACGAGTACTTCGGACAGATTGACTTGCGGCTGCTGTTCCTGGATCTGTTGCTGGCCGAAGGCGTCGACCGACACCGGCAAGTCGAAGGCGGACTGTTCGATGCGCGTCGGCGTTACCACGATCGGCGCAGTGCGCAGGGAATCCTCGGCCGTCTGTTGGGCAACCGCTGGGCATGGCGCGAGGCTGGCGGCAATCAGCGCGATGAATACAGGACCACCGATCGATGCGGCTGACAGGTGACGAGCGGAGCCGCGCTTGGCGCGGCTTCCCTTCTGGTTGGCGGGGCTCATGTTCTCTTTCTTTCTGCTTGGTTCGGGTCTTCGTTCTGAAACGCCCGGGGACTGCGCCCCGGCGGGCGGGCCCACTTCAAGTCCGGCTCGGGCGGCGGCGCTGCATCCGGCCCGGGCCGCCAAAAAAAAAGGCTGCTCGAAAGCAGCCTTTTTCTGAGTACAGAAGCTTAGCGGTTGGCGATATACATCGTGACTTCAAAGCCAAAACGCATTTCGCTGTATTCGGGTTTGGTCCACATGGCAAAGCTCCTCTCTCAAGAATTCGTCGGGAAGGCTGCCTCCGCAGCCGTCGGAACCTATTCTGTGAGTCCGGGCCGGCCCGAGCCACAGCAAAAGATTGAAATGCGCCTCATGATTTTCATTAGTTTGACTCGCCGTCCGGCAACCATATCTCAAAAAAATCATGGGTCTATAAGACCTTCCCGCATTGCGATGATGGCCAGTTCCGCCGAGTTGGACGCGCCGAGCTTCTGCTTGATGTTGTAGAGGTGGGTGCCGACCGTGCGGGGGCTCAACGACATCACCTCCGCGATCTCCTGCACCGACTGGCCCCTGGCCAGCGCCAGAAAGACCTTGAACTCCTTCTCGCTGAGCGTGTCGAGCGGGTTGCGGTTCTTGGACAGCTGCTGAACCGCCAGTTGCTGCGCGATCTCGGGCTCCAGGAAAGTCTTGCCCTGATGGACCTGGCGGATCGCCTGGATCAGCGCTTCGGGCGCGCTGCGCTTTGTGAGATAGCCGGCCGCGCCCGCTTTCAGGACGCGCCTCGCGTGCATCGCGTCTTCGTGCGCGGAGAGAACCAGAATTCTCGCGGCCGCATCCTTGGCCAGGATGCGGTCGATAGCCTCCAGACCACCAATGCCCGGCATCGAAATGTCCATCACGGTCACGTCCGGCTTCGCCTCGGTGAAACGGCGAACCGCCTCCTCACCGCTTTCCGCTTCGGCGACGACCCTGATGTCCGACGACCCTTCCAGCAGCAGGCGAAATCCCATTCTCACCACTGCATGGTCGTCCACGAGCATCACGTTGATGGTTGCGCCGGTCATTCATTCACCTCTGCCCGTTCGGGCGCGGCGCGCGAAGCCAGCGGAATCACCGCTCGAACGCTCACACCCTTCCCGGGCTCGCCGCAGACTTCCAGCCTGCCCCCGAGCCCCTGCACCCTCTCCCTCATGCCGATCAGGCCGAATCGGGTGGCTTCCAGCTCGTTGCGTTGCGACAGGCCCTTGCCGTTGTCGCTCACCGTGACGCTCACCGCATCCTGGCCGGATTCCTCGGTCTCGCGCTTCACCGTGATCTCGGCGCGCGTGGCCTGCGCATGCCGCACGATATTGGTCAGGCACTCCTGCACCATTCTGTAGACGGTGATGTTGACCGATTCGTCGAGCGCGTCGAGTTCCCCGCTCATGTGCAGCTCGCAATCGATCTCCGGGTGGCGTTCGCGCCAGTTGGCCACCGCCGCGCGCAGCGTATCTCCCAAGCCCAAATGGTCCAGGGTGCTTGGCCGCAACTGCCGGATCATGCCGTGGACCACATCGTAGATGTGGCTCGCCACCGACACGATCGTGCGGGCGTTGGCATGGGTTTCAGGAGAGTCCCCCGTCCGGTTCGCGATGGCGGTGCCGATGGTCTTGATCGCCGTGACGCACTGGCCGAGTTCGTCATGCAGCTCGCGCGCGATGCTGCGGCGCTCCTCCTCGATGCGCGCCTGGATGATCTGGGTAAGTCTGCGGTTGTGCTCCAGCTCGCGCTCCGCCGCCTGCATCCGCTTGTGCTCGGTGATGTCGCGCAGCGCACAGATCTCGCCGATGACTGCATCGGAACCGGGATCGATCAGCGGTGCGGCGGACAACGCGACGTCGATCAGGCGTCCAGTCTTGGTCATGCGCTGGGTTTCGAAGTTCTCGACGCGCTCCCGGCGCCGGATCACAGCCAGATTTTCCGCGATCTCGTTCTCCAGGCCCGGCGGCGTCAGCAGCGTGGCGGAGCGTCCCAGGATCTCATCCGCGGAGTACTCGAAGAGCTGCGCCGCGGCGGCATTCCAGAACGACACTCGTCCCTCGAGGTCGTGGATCATGATCGCGTCGCTCGCCTGCTGCGCGACCAGGGCGAGCCGGCGGTTCTCGTCCATCGCTTCCTCCAACGCGGCGGCCATGCGGTTGAAGGTGTGGCTGATGGATGCGAATTCGGGAAGCGTGTAGTCGGGCAGCCGCACGTCGAAGCGTCCGCGTTCCATTTCCGACAGGCCGCCGAGAATCGAGCGCAGCGGCCGCAGCGAACGTCCCAGGAGCCAGAACACCAGGGCATTGAGCAGCACGAAGAAGCCCAGCACGATCCAGAGAAAGTTCTTCGTGTCGTCCCACGCATCGAGGATCGACCGGGATGCGTCGGGCGTGATCACCACGGTGCCGCCCGGCAGGTTGAGGCGAAACTCGTCGAGCTTCGGTCCGACCAGCCTTGCGAACCAGTCGGGCGCCCAGCGTCCGGCCTTGTAGATCGGAGGCGGCGACTCGTAGATCAATCTGTCGTGCTCGTCGTAGAGCCGGATCTCGTTGGCCCGCACCCGGCCGACGTGCCGCAGGAACGCGAGCAACGCCTGGTTGCGCGATTCGGCCGTCTCACGGTGAACTCCGGCAATGACCGTCTCCATGAGCTGCACGGTCACCCGGGTTCCCGCCTCCATCTCCTCTCGGATCGAGCGGCGCATGTCTTGCAGGACCACGTGTCCGGCGCCCACGGTGAAGGCGATCATCACCAGCGTGATCACCAGGTTGATGCGAAAACGCAGGCTCATGCGCTTCATCGGCGGACCCGCCCGCGCATGTCGTCCGTGGCGCGACGCAATGCACCGGCGATCAAAGGATCCAGCGCCGAGTGTCCGCCGTTCTCGACCATCCTGAGCTCGGCGTTCGGCAGCCGTCGCGCCAGCTCGGCCGCCGCAAGGGGAGGACACACCATGTCCAGCCGCCCCTGGACGAGGATGGCCGGCACATCACCCACTCTCCAGGCACGCTCCAGCAGCTCGTTGTCGCGAAGGAAGCAACCGTTGGCCAGGAAGTGCAGCTGAATGCGCGCGCGATGCAGCGCGTCCGCAGCGCCGGAAGCCGAAGGCATCGGTGCACTGCCGCTGCCCAGGCGCATGACCGCCTCTTCGTAGCCGACCCAAGCCTGGGCTGCGCGGGTGTGTGTTTGCATGTCGGGATGATTGACCAGAGCATGATACCGCGCGAGCAACCCCTCGCTGCACTCCGCGGTCGCGGTCAGCAGCCGCCGGGCGCAGGGGACGAACCTTCGCAGTCCGTCGACGTACCACCGTATTTCCGTCTCGGTTCCCAGAAAAACGCCGCGCAGCACCAGGCCGGCGACACGCTCGGGATGGGTCTCAGCGTAGGCGAGCGCCAGCGTAGCGCCCCATGAACCACCGAACAGCAGCCACCTTTGCACGCCCAGATGAATCCGCAACCGCTCGATATCCGCCACCAAGTGCCAGGTCGTGTTCTGCTCGGTGCATCCCGCAGGCAGCGATTGACCGCAGCCGCGCTGATCGAACAGCACGATCCGGTAGAAGGCGGGATCGAAGTACTGGCGCTGATGGGGACGGATATGGCTTCCGGGACCACCGTGCAGGAAGAGGACGGGAAATCCTTCCCGATTGCCGCATTGCTCGACATGAAGCGAATGCAAAGCATCGACCGCCAGGCGCTCGATGCGATAAGGCTCCAGGGGCGGATACAGCGCGCTTTGCTGCTCGGTACCAGCCACGGGGCTGGAGGGAATCACGAATCCTGGAGGCGAAAGACGATCGGCACCGTGACGGTGAGCTCCCGACCGCGCAGCCCTTCCGGGGCCTGCGGGAGCGGAGTGGCCCGACGCACCATTTCCATCGCCTCTCTGTCCAGCACCTCACGACCGGAACTCTTGGCGAGCGCGATCTCGGTCACCCTTCCGTCTGCCGCGATTCTCAACTGAACTTCCGTGGTGCCCTCCCAACCGCGGCGCTGGGCGATGACCGGGTACTTCTGATAGCGCTTGATCTGGGTGGACAGTTGCTGGCTGTACGCCACCGTCAATTCGCGCGGGATCGATCGAGACGGCACTGCCTTCGGTACCGGCGGCGCAGGGGCCGGGACGACGGGTCCTGGTCTGGGCGCAGGAGGCGAGACCGTCGGCAGGGTCGGCGTTGCCGGAACGGGCGACGACAGCGTCGGCTCCGCCGTCCGCGGGCGCACAACGGGCATCGGCGCCGGGAGGGTGGGGGGTGTGGCAGCGGCGACGTTCACCGCTGGCGGAGCAGGCCGCTCGATGCTCGGCTCCACGCGCGCCGGCAACTGAGACAGCGGCTGCGGTTCGGACCGCGTGGCGAGCGGCGCGAGGCGGGGCGCGGGCTGCGCCGGCGGTTGTACGACCGGGGTGACGTTGACCGCCGGCGGAGCAGGCCGCTCGATGCTCGGCTCCACGCGGGGGGGCAACTGCGCAACGGGCCGCGGTTCGGTCCGCTCCACGGCCGGCGCCGGCCGTGGAGCCGGTTGAGGTGGTGCCAAGTCGCGGACGACAGGTGCCACCGGCTGCGGCTGTGGGTCGACTCGCGCCGTAGGCTGGGCAACCGGGGGAGGCTCGAGCCGAGCGCCCGGAGGCGGCGGAAGGACAGCCGCCGGCGCTGGAGGGATGGGCTGGGGCTGCTCAGGCAGGGCGACGCGCTGTTCCGGTTGAGGTTCGGGGCGAGCGCTGACGAGGGGCTCGGGCGACGGTGGTACTGCACGCGGAGGTGACGGGGTCAGCTCGGCCCGAGTCGGGGCCGGCAGCTCTGGGTCAGGCGGCGCAAGCACGGGCTGCGGCTGCTCGATCACGGGCTCCGGACGCGAAATCAGCGGTTCGATCGGGCGCGGCTCAGGCGCAACGACGGCTGGCTGTCTGAGCGGCTCGGGAACCGGTTGCGGCGCTGGCCGCTGCTCCCGCCGCACGGGTTGCTCCCGGGGGATCAGCTCGACGCTCAGGACCTTCGGGGGCGGCTCGATGCGGACCGAGCGGAACCCGGGGACCACAGCGATCAGCAGCGCGTGGATCAGGACGGAGGCAGCTAGCGCGACCTGGAACGGTCGCTCCCGATACCACTGGCCAAACGGATCGGGGAGAAACAAGCCCCTGTCGAGCGCCACGTCAGACATGTGACTCAGCCTATGCAAGCCTTTGACGTGAGTAAAGTTTCGCGGCGAAACTCATGAAAATCATGAGAGGCATTTGGTGATTTTTCTGTGGGAGAAGCTTCGTTCTTTTTTTGAGAATGCCGTCGGAGCTTTCCGCGGGGGAAACTGTCTATCGCCTCGGTGGCTCTGCGGCGAGCGATCGCCGCTCGGAGAAGTCGAATGTTAATTCAACTTTCTGGAGACGCCTATGTGGACCAAACCCGAGTACAGCGAAATGCGCTTTGGCTTTGAAGTCACGATGTACATCGCCAACCGCTGATCGCGGGCGGGTAAACCGACGAAAGCCCCTGTAGGGGCTTTCGTTTTTTCACCACGCCGCCGACAACAGTCATGAGAATAGGAGTGCTCGGCTCAGCCGCCGGTGGGGGATTCCCCCAGTGGAACTGCAATTGCCGCAACTGCGATGGGGTCCGCAAGGGAACGATCCGCGCCCGGCCGCGCACGCAATCGTCGATCGTCCTTTCCGCCGACTCCGTCAACTGGGTGCTGTTCAACGCTTCCCCGGACCTGCTGTACCAGTTCCGCAGCTTTCCGCAGCTGCAGCCTGGACGGGCGATACGGGATACGGCAGTGCGCTCGATCGTTCTGATGGACGCGCAGATCGACCACACCACCGGGCTGCTGATGCTGCGCGAAGGCAAGCCGCTGGAGATCTACTGCACGGACATGGCGCGCGAAGACCTCACCAGCGGCAATCCGCTGTTCAATATCCTTCAGCACTATTGCGGCGTAAACTGGCATCAGATTCCGACCTATCCGGGCAACCGTTTCGCGGTGCTGGGCGCCGAGGAGCTGTACTTCACGGCCGTGCCTCTGAAAAGCAAGGCACCGCCCTACTCCCCTCACCGCGACAACCCGCACGAGGGAGACAACATCGGCATGCGCATCTTGGACCCGCGCACCGGAAAGGTGCTGTTCTACGCGCCGGGCCTGGGCGAAATCGAGCCGCATCTCCAGCCGTTCCTCGAGGAAGCCGACTGCCTGATGGTGGACGGGACGTTCTGGACCGACGACGAGATGATCCGGCTGGGCATTTCCGGCAAGCGCGCACGCGACATCGGACATCTTCCGCAATCGGGCCCCGGCGGCATGATCGAGGTGCTGCGCCCGCTCAAGGCGGAGCGCAAGATCCTGATCCACATCAACAACACCAATCCCATCCTGGACGAGGATTCGCAGGAGCGCCGTCAGCTCGAGGCGGCCGGAATCGAGGTTGCGTGGGATGGCATGGAAGTGGTTCTCTAGATTTTCCGAAAGTCTGCAACGGAGCGATTATGGGTGCCGCAGAGCAACTGCCTTGGAGCCGGGACGAGTTCGAACAGCAACTGCGCGCAAAAGGCAAGCGCTACCACATCTATCACCCGTTTCATATCGCCATGAACAGCGGGCAATGCACTCGCGAGCAGGTGCAGGGCTGGGTGTACAACCGCTTCTACTACCAGATCAGCATTCCGATCAAGGACGCGGCGATCCTGTCCAACATGCCGGACCGGGAGCAGCGCCGGCAGTGGATCCAGCGCATCATCGATCACGACGGCACCGAGGGCGAGGAAGGCGGCATCGAGGCGTGGCTGCGGCTCGGGGAAGCCTGCGGCTTGAAACGCGAGGATGTGACGTCCTTGCGCTACGTACTCCCAGGCGTGCGCTTCGCTGTGGATGCCTACGTGAACTTCGCGCGGCGGGCGCCGTGGCAGGAAGCGGTGTGCTCTTCGCTCACCGAGCTGTTTGCTCCGGAAATCCACCAGAAGCGGCTCGATAACTGGCCGCAGCACTATCCCTGGATCGAAGCGGAAGGTTATGCGTACTTCCGCAAGCGGCTCTCCGAGGCGCGGCGCGACGTGGAGCACGGACTGCAGGTCACGCTCGACTATTTCCGGACGCGGCGCGATCAGGAACGCGCGCTCGATATCCTGCAGTTCAAACTGGATGTATTGTGGACGATGCTCGACGCCATGCAGATCGCCTATGGCATCGGGCCCGCGCAACGCCAATGAGTGTCATCAGCGAAGACATGGTGCCCGTGCTGGCAAGGCACTACCGCTTCCAGTTCGAACCGGCGCAGCAAGCCTACGTCCTTCTCTACCCGGAAGGCATGGTCAAGCTCGGTGCCAGCGCGGGCGAAATCATGAAGCGGGTGAATGGCACTGCGACCGTCTCGAGCATCATCGCCGACCTGCAGGCGGCCTATCCGGGCGTCGACCTGAGGGCCGACGTCATCGATTTCCTGGAGCATGCACATGGAAAAGGCTGGATCCACGCCAAACGGCCCTAAGCCGCCGCTGTGGCTGCTGGCGGAACTGACGTACCGCTGCCCGCTGCATTGCGTGTTCTGCTACAACCCGGTCGACTACGCGACCTACGGCACCGAACTGTCCACCGAGGACTGGATGCGCGTGCTCAGGCAAGGCCGCGAGCTGGGCGCGACGCAGCTTGGCTTCTCCGGCGGTGAACCGTTGATGCGCGACGACCTGGAAGCGCTGGTCGCCGAGGCGCGCAAGCTCGGCTACTACTCCAACCTCATCACCTCGGGAGTGGGCCTGAACGAAAAGCGCATCGCAGCTTTCAAGGAAGGCGGGCTCGATCACATCCAGGTCTCGTTCCAGGATTCCACCCGCGAGATGAACGACTTCCTGTCCAGCACCCGCACCTTCGAGCTGAAGCAGCGGGTCGCCAGACTGGTCAAGCGGTACGACTACCCGATGGTGCTCAACGTCGTGCTGCACCGGCTCAACATCGACCACGTGCAGCAGATCCTGGAGATGGCCGAGCAGCTCGAAGCGGAGTACGTCGAACTCGCCAACACGCAGTACTACGGCTGGGCGTACGTCAACCGCGACCAGCTGCTGCCCAGCCGGGAACAGTTGCAGCGCGCCGAGGAGGTGACCAACCGGTTTCGCGAACGCGTCGGAAACAAGATGAAGATCTACTTCGTCGTGCCCGACTATTACGAAAACCGGCCCAAGGCGTGCATGAACGGCTGGGGCGCCGTGTTTCTGACCGTGACCGCAGACGGCTTGGCGCTTCCCTGCCACGAGGCCCGAATGCTGCCGGGGCTGAGTTTCCCGAATGTCCGCGAACACGATCTGCGCTGGATCTGGTACGACTCGCCCGGATTCAACGTCTACCGTGGAGACGGCTGGATGAAGGAGCCCTGCCGCAGCTGTCCGGAAAAGGTGAAGGACTTCGGCGGCTGCAGATGTCAGGCGTATTTGCTCACCGGAGATGCCGCCAACGCCGATCCGGTCTGCGACAAATCGCCTTTCCATGGACTGGTCACCCAGGCGGTGCAGCGCGCCCAGAAGCCGGCCCCCGCGGTGTCTGTAAAACCGGTCATTCTGTATCGAGACGACAAGAACTCACGCAGCCTCGCCGGCCGCAAGGACAACGCTCCGGTCGCATGAATGCGCCTCAGCCCGTCGACACGCGCGCCGCGATCCGCGCCCAAGGTCTGACCAAGCGCTACGGCGAGCTGCTCGCGGTAGACGGGCTCGACCTGGATATTCCCTCGGGCCAGTTCTTCGGCCTGCTCGGTCCGAACGGCTCCGGCAAGACGACCACCATCCACATGCTCGCCACGCTGATCCGGCCCACACGCGGCACGGCACAGGTTGCGGACTTCGACGTGGTGCGCCAGGCAACGCGCGCGCGCGAGGCCATCGGGCTGGTCTTCCAGGAATCTGCGCTGGATCGCACGCTCACCGTCGCCGAGAACCTGCGCTTCGCCGGATTCCTTCAAAACCTGCCGGCGCGCATCATCGCGGAGCGCAGCCGCGAGCTGCTCGAGCTGTTTGGTCTGGGTGAACGGCGCGACAGCCCCGTTGCCGCCTTGTCGGGTGGCATGCGCCGTGCGCTCGACATCGTGCGCGGCGTGCTGCACGAGCCCAGGATCCTGTTTCTGGACGAACCGACCATCGGGCTCGATCTGCCCAACCGGCGCAGGATCTGGCGCTTCATCGAGCGCCTGCGCGCCCGCACCGGCATGACGGTTCTGCTCACCACTCACTACCTGGAAGAAGCCGATGGCTGCGATCGCGTGGCCTTCATCCGCGCCGGGAAACTGGTGGAGACCGGCGCGCCGTCCGAACTGGTCCAGCGCCTCGGCAGTCGCATCGTGGAGGTCGAGGCGCAGGATCTGGAAGCGCTCATGGGTTTCCTGGAACCCAGGCTCGGCCCGGGGCTGCGCGACGGGGAAATCGCCATGTTTCGCTGCCGGGAGCAGGAGCTCCACGCGCTCGCCGGGCTGCAGGCCGATATCGGCACCAAAGCCTCGGCGTGGCGGGTGCGGCGCCCGAACCTGAACGATGTCTTTCTCTGGGTCGCGGCGGGGAAGGCCTTGGCCCGATGAAACTGCGGCCGGTATACGCCGTCCTCGAGCGCGAGGTCGTGCGCATGTTTCGCCAGCGGGGGCGGCTGCTGTCCGCCATGGTGCGTCCCTTGATCTGGCTGTTCGTGATCGGCGCCGGTTTCGGAGCGATCATGGATCAGGCGCGCGGAGTGCCGTATCAGTACTTTCTGGTCCCAGGGGTGCTGGGCATGACCATGTTGTTCGGCGCCATGCTTGCTGCGCTGACGACGGTCTACGACAAGGAATCCGGAGTGATGAGAATGATGATCGTCGCGCCGCTGCCCCACGCGTGGATCGTGATCGCGAAACTGCTTTCCGCGGCGCTCGCCGGAATCGTCCAGGCGTTGCTGCTGCTCGTCGTGCTCGCGCTGCTCGGCTATCTCGAGCCCCGGACCGACTGGATTCTGCTTTCGGTCGCGCTGGTGACGACCTCGCTGGCGTGCGGAGGCATCGGCATGCTGACCGCCTCGTTCACCCGCACGCTGGACAACTTCGCGGCAATCATGAACTTCGTGATCTTCCCGGTGTTCTTTCTGAGCGGTTCGCTCTACCCGGTGCACGATCTGCCGCAGGCGCTGCGCTGGATCGCCACCCTCAACCCCTATACCTACGGTGTCGATCTTCTGAAGCACGCCACCCTGCCGCGCGTGGCCGACTTCGGCGCAGGATTCGATCTTGCCGTGCTGGCGGGCTTCACGCTGGCTGCGCTGGCAGCCGCGAGCTGGCGCTTCTCGCAGGAGTCGGCCTACGAGCCGATGATCCACGTGCTCGCCGGCAGGCGCGGCTAGCACTCGGCGGGAAAAGAAAGACCGGAAGGCAGGACACGGCGGGGACGCCAACGCGCCAGGAGCCGCTTTCGTGACGTTCCTGGCGAACTTGACGCGCGATCCGCTTTTGAGGGTTTTTTGATTTCCCCCTTGTGCAGGAACAAGGGGCGATTCAGTGGTGATGGCCGTGAGGGCCGTGCACGTGGCCGTGGCTCAGCTCCTCGCCGGTGGCAGCGCGAACATCCTCGACCGTGCAGAAGAAGACCAGCGACTGTCCGGCGAGCGGGTGATTGCCGTCCACGACCACCTCGTTGTCGCTCACTTCGGTCACCGTGTAGATCACGAACTCCTGCGATCCTTCCGGCGCGCCCTCGAACTGCATGCCGACTTTCACGTTGGCGGGAAACCGGTTGCGCGGTTCGACCCGGACCAGTCGCGCGTCGTATTCTCCAAAGGCGTCCGTGGGCTCGAGCCGCACTTCGCAGCGGTCACCGGCCACCTTGCCGGCGAGCGCCGCCTCCACCCGCGGGAAGATGCCGTGATAACCGCCGTGCAGATAGCTCATCGGTTCGACTCCCCGCTCGATCAGCTTGCCGGCCGCGTCGAACAACTCGTAGCTGATGGTGACCACCGTGTCCTTTGCGATTTGCATTTTCAATGAAGTCCCTTGACGAGATTGAGTACCTCCGCAGCGTGACCGCGCGGGTTCACGCCGTACAGCGCGTGCCGGATCACGCCGTTGCGGTCGATGACGAAGGTCGAGCGCACGACACATCGCTTCCTGCCCTTGCCGTTCACTTCCTTCTCCTGGAGCACGCCGTATTTGTCGCACACTTCGCCTTCGGCATCGGCCAGCAGCGTCACCGTCAAACCGTGCTTGTCCCGGAACGACCCGTGACTGAGGCAGTCATCCATGCTCACGCCCAGAACGACGGTGTTGTGCTTCAGGAAATCGTTCTGGCGCTCGCTGAAGTCGATGGCTTCCAGCGTGCATCCCGGAGTGTCGTCCTTCGGATAAAAATACAGCACGACGTTACGCGAGCCGAGGAAGCTCGACAGGCTCACAACATTCATGTCGGCATCCGGCAGATCGAACTCGGGTGCCGGCTGCCCGGCTTTCAGCATGGAACAGCTCCATCGTGGCGCAGGCCGATTCTAACCGAAATGCGTTTGCCCCCTTCCGGGCAGCACAGAAAAGACACGCGCGCCGCGGCCGCTGCGCTCGAGTGTGCGCCGCTATAATCCCGCCGCGTGAGCAATACGCTGCTCGGGGGGCTATCGGGCGAGGAGTTTCTGCGCCGCCATTGGCAGTCGCGTCCACTGCTGGTGCGTGGAGCCCTTGCGCACTTCGCCGGCTTCGTCGACCTGGACCTTCTTCTCGAACTCGCGACGCGGGAGGATTGCGAGAGCCGGCTCGTCTTGCGCGCGGGGCGGCACTGGCGCGTGGAGCACGGCCCGTTGTCGCGCCGGCGGTTGCACGCACTGCCTCCCCTCGGGTGGACGCTGCTGGTTCAAGGCGTGGATCGTTTCGTCCCGCAGGCGCGCGAGCTGCTGCGGCGATTCGATTTCGTTCCACGTACGCGGCTCGATGACCTCATGGTGAGTTTCGCCCCACCGGGCGGCGGCGTCGGACCGCATTTCGATTCCTACGACGTATTCCTCCTGCAGGGCTCCGGGCGCAGGCGCTGGCAGGTCAGCCATCAGACCGATCTCGCGCTGATCGACGGCGAACCGCTCAAGATCCTCGAGCGATTCAGGCCGCAGGGCGAGTGCATTCTGACTCCCGGCGACATGCTCTATCTGCCGCCGGGATGGGCGCACGACGGTGTGGCCATCGACAGCTGCTTCACCTACTCGATCGGTTTTCGGGCGCCCTCGCGGCGCGAACTCCTCTCCGGTTTTCTGGCATATCTGGACGAGACCGTTCCGGACGATGGCCTGTATTCCGATCGCGGCCTGGTCAGGCCCAGGCATCCGGGCGCCATCGATCGGCGGCTCGTGGAGTACACCGCGAAAGCGCTCGGCGCGATTCGCTGGGGACCCGCCGACGTGATCGAGTTCCTCGGGCGCCACCTCACGACGCCCAAGCCGCAGGTAACGTTCGCTGAGGCTGCGCCCCTGCCGCTGAGCGCCTTCGCCCGCCGCGCGCGACAACGCGGATTGACGCTCGCCGGAGGAGCGCGCCTGGCCTATCATGGCAGCCGCGCCTATATCAACGGCGAAAGCCTCGCGATGCGAGGCCGGTTGAAGCGCGCGATCGTGCGCTTGGCCGACGAACAGCGGCTGCGCGGTGCCGAATTGCCCCCGGGCCACGGCGCCTTGCGTGTCCTTTACCGCTGGTATCGCAACGGCTATATTGAGTTCGCCTGATCTTCGAAGGTGCTCACGCCATGGCGGCGACCGGCCCCGCTATGCCCCAGCCGCTCAGCGGCACCAAGGAATACGAAGAAGCCGTCGATCGCGTCATCGACAGCGCGGTCTGCACCGTACGGGTGTTCGACAATATTCTGTCCGCCGGCTTCAACTCTGCGCAGCGTTACGCGGCATTGCGCCGGCTGCTGCTCTCCAGCCGGCGCAGCGCGCTGCGCATCGTCGTTCACGAGCCGAGGTCGCTGGACAGGAACTGTCCCCGGCTGCTCGCGCTGCTGCGCCAGTTCGGCCATCTCGTGCAGATCCACGAGACGCACCCCGCCGCGAAGGCAGTCTACGACCCGTTTGTCATCGCCGACGAGCGCGGTTACGTTCGCCGCTTTCATTTCGACCAGACGCCGGGAACCTGCGCAATCGAAGACCCGATTGGGGCGCGGGCCTTGATCGATCGCTTCGAGGAGATCTGGGAGGCCTCTTCGCCGGCGGTGAATGCGACGACCCTGGGGCTTTGAGCGCACCTCTTCCGCACGGAAGACAAACATTGTTACAATTTCGCCCCGCACCGATGGGTGCCGAGAACACTTCGTAACGTTTGCAAACTCACAAGGAAATTGTCATGAAACGCGTCCTCCTGCTCTCCGCCCTCCTTGCCGTCGCCCTGAGCGCCTGCGGCAAGAAAGAAGAATCCGCCGCCCCGGCCAGCTCCGCAGCGCCGGCCGCTTCCACTGCGCCCGCCAGCGAGAGCGCACCCGCGGCGCAGGATGCCTCGGCACAACCGGCTGCGCCGGCCGCCGCGCCCGCGGAGCAATCCACCGAGCAGAAGAAGCAGTAAACTCTGGGCTGAAGGCAGCAACAAGAAGCCGGCCGCAAAGCCGGCTTTTTTTGCGCGTCGCGCGGGCGTCCTATTCGACCGCGATCCAGTCCAGTCCGGCGCTTTGATCGGCCACGTGGATGCAGTCCGGTTCGCATCCGAGGACACGCGCCAGGGCGGCCCGCGCCAGTTGCGGATGGTTGTTCTGCTGCGACAGGTGCGCGGCCACCACGCAAGCCAAGCGGCTGCGATCCAGCCTGCCCAGCAGCGCCGCCGCTGCCGAGTTGTCCAGATGCCCGTAGCGACCGGCGATGCGCTCCTTGAGCGCCCTGGGGTAGTCGCCGGCCTGAAGCAGGTCGCGATCGTGATTGCACTCCAGTACGAGCGCATTGCAGCCCGATAGAACGCGCTCGATGTGCCGCGTCGACTCGCCGGCATCGGTGAGCACGCCCAGGCGCCGGACTCCGTCGCCGAACACGAACTGGGCCGGCTCGCGGGCGTCGTGGGGAACGGGAAAGGGCTCGAGTTCGAGGTCACCGATCGCGAAAGCGGCGTAGTTCTCGATGATGCGCGTGTCGATGCCGGCGAACAGTTCCTCCAGGCCCGCCAGCGTGCCGTAGGTCAGCCAAACCGGAATCGCGTAGCGGCGGGCCACGCGCGCCGCTCCGCCGATGTGATCTTCGTGCTCGTGGGTCACGACGATGCCGTCCAGGTCCTCGGGCGAAAGGCCGAGGCGCGAAAGGCGCGAGACCGTCTCGTTCAATCCGAACCCGCAGTCGAGCAACACGCGGGTGGTGCCGCGTTCGACGACGAGCCCGTTGCCCTGGCTGCCGCTGCCCAGGCTGGCGAAGCGCATCGCGCCAGCCATCAGCGCCCGCGCGCCGTGCCGCGGTTTATTTCAGCTCCTCCTGCAGCAACGCGAGGATGCGTCCCGCCGTGGAGGACTTCTCGACCTCTCCGGAAGGGCTCAGGACCCTGACCTCGCTGCCCTTTTCCGCGTCCTGCACGCTGATCTGGAACTGCGCATCCCGCGGCAGCTCGTCGTTGCGCCAGAAGGCGAGGCGGGCAAGGCCCCGGCGCTTGCGAGCCTCGGCGTCGGGGTCGACATAACGCACGTAGTACAGGCCCTTGGAGCGGTCGCGATCTTCCACCGTAAAGCCGATGCGGTCGAGCGCGAGCCCCACCCGGCGCCACGCGCGGTCGAACGAATCGGTCAGATGCAGGCCGGAGACGGTTTCTCCGGCTTTCTTCAGTTCAGCGCGCGCCGCGGGCGGCGGGGCTTTGCGCGCTTCCCGAACTTGCGCCTCCTTCGCGCCGAGCCGGGCCATCAAGCGGTAGAGCATCTCCGCCTCGAGATCCGGATCGGAGGGGCGCGCCTGCCACATCGTGTTTTCCCGGGCGCGACCCTCGCTGGTGAGCACTTCGTACACCCCGCGGTGGGTAATGTAGATCTCGCTCGTGCCCGGCTGCTCGCCACGCTCGATGCGCGTGCGGAACTTGTCGCGTTCCGGATAGCTGTAGACGTCGTCGAAAGCCAGCCCGATCAGCCTGCGCACAGCGCTCTGCGGAATCTTGGCACGGTTCTCCGCCCAGTCCGTCTCCATCAAGCCCGCCTCGGGAACCTCGCGCACTATTAGGAAACCGTTGTCCTGCCAGAATTCGCGAACCGCCTCCCAAAGCGCTTCCGGCTCCGAATGAACCACCAGCCAGCGCTCCGCGCCCGCGCGCTCGATGCGCATGCCCTCGGACTGGGGCAGGAGATGCGATCCGGACTCGGCGCGACCGCCTGTGCGCTCGTTCGAGAAAGTCGAATAGGTCGCTGTGCCGGCTTCAGGCACGCTGAAGCGGTCGTCGGTCTTCGGTGCCGCGAGGTCGGGCGGCACTTCCAGCGGACGCGCCTTGCCGGCGGACTTGTAGTCGATCTTGTTGCGCTCAGCGAGCGAGCCGCAGCCGGCGATTAGCGCAGCCGCGACGAGGGCGATACCGATTGACTTCATCGCGTCAAGTTTCCACGAGAAACCCGAAGCGGCGGGCGAAGGACTCGAACGGCTCACTTCGCCATCGACGCCAAAGCCTGGGGTGAAACCGAGATCCCCGCCTGGTCCATCGCGGCGCGCAGCAGGTCGTGAAACGACGAGGACAGCGGGGTGAGCGGCAACCGTATGCCGCCGTCGATCAGTCCCATTTGGTGCAGCACCCATTTGACCGGAATCGGGTTCGCCTCGACGAACAGATGCCTGTGCAGCCCGAGCAACCGGTTGTTGAGGCTGCGCGCGCGCGCGATGTCGCCGCTGAAGACCGCCGCGCACATTTCCCGCATCAGCCGCGGCGCGACGTTCGCCGTGACCGAGATCACGCCGTGCGCGCCGAGCAGCATCAGCGCCAGCCCGGTGCCATCATCACCGCTATAGACGGCGAAGTCGCGCGGAATGCGCCGCAGCAGATCGGCGCCACGCTCCATGTTGCCGGTGGCGTCCTTGATCCCCACGATATTGGGAATTTGCGCCAGTCGCAGCACCGTGTCGTTTTGCAGGTCGGCCACGGTGCGCCCGGGCACGTTGTACAGGATCTGCGGGATATCGACCGCCTCCGCGATCGCGCGAAAATGCCGGTAGAGGCCTTCCTGGGTCGGCTTGTTGTAGTAGGGAACGACCGACAGGCTCATCGCCGCTCCCGCCGCCCTGGCGTAAGCCGAGAGTTCGATCGCCTCGCGAGTCGAGTTGGCACCGGTGCCGGCGACGACCGGAATACGTCCTGCCGCATGCTCGATGGCGGTGCGGATCAGCAGGCAGTGCTCGTCGAAATCGACGGTGGGCGACTCTCCCGTCGTGCCCACGACCACGATGCCGTCGGTGCCCTCTTCGACATGCCAGTCGATCAGGCGCCGCAGCCGCTCCAGATCCAGGCTGCCGTCTTCGAGCATGGGAGTGACGATGGCGACGATGCTGCCTTTGATCATGAGCGGTCCCCCCTTTGCTTGTCGCATGCGCGAATTCTAACCGATCAGGTCTCTCCCGCCGCGGCGAGTCCGGGGCCGGGTTGCAGCGCGCCCGCACAGGCCACGAGCCGCTGGATCATGGCCGGCTTCGGGACCTCGACGTACCAGTCCTCGAACGCGACGACTCGCAACCGGCCCCGCACGACCTCCAGAAGTTCCCCGGGGCGAAGCAGATGCGCCGGATTCGACGGTCTGCCGAAGCGTTCGTTGCCGAGCGCAAAGGTTTCGTAGATCAGCACGCCCTGCACGCTCAGGGCATCGAGAATGGCCGGGAACAGCGGCCGATGCAGATAGTTGGTCACGATCACGCAATCGAACCGCAGGCCGCTGAACGGCCACGGGTCGGCCTCCAGGTCGGCCCGGAGTGTCCGGACCCCGGAGATGCCTGCCAAGAGCGCCAGCGCCTGCGCATCCCGATCGACTGCGCACACGCGCAAACCGCGCGCAGCGAGCAGCCGTGCGTGCCGGCCGCTGCCGCATGCCAGGTCCAGCGCCTCGCCGCCCGGCTTCGCCAGCGGCAGCCAGCGGCGCACCCAGGACGAAGGCGCCTGCGCGAGGTCTGCTCGAGGTTCGCTCATCGTGGCCATTAAAGCGCGGTGCGAAGGACGCTCTATTCTCGCCCGTTGCTCGGGCGCATGCGTGCCGTGACCGGGGGGTTGCAGTTCGCGTCGCTTCAGCGACACTATTTGACACCGTTTCCGCGGCGGTGCTAAAAGAAGCCGACCCGGCCGCCTGGAACAAAGAAGCGGGAGGAAGAAACAATGCGAGCAAGCCACTGGTTGTCGATCGCGCTGTGCGCCGTGCTGGCGGCGTGCGGCAACATGGGGAATGTCTTCAAGCGCGGCCCGACTGCGACCGCGGTGCTCGCCCCGACCAAGGGCAACCAGGTCAGCGGGACGGTTCAGTTCAGGCAGAAGGGCGAGGTCGTGCTGGTCGAAGCCAAGGTCACCGGGTTGAAGCCCAACGGCACACATGGCTTCCACATCCATGAGAAGGGCGACTGCTCGGCGCCCGACGCTTCGAGCGCCGGTGCGCATTTCAATCCGCAGGGCACGCCGCACGGCGGTCCGGGATCGGAAAAGCGCCACGCCGGCGACCTCGGCAACCTGCAGGCCGATGCAAACGGCTTTGCCCAGGCAAGCATCGAAATCGCCGGAATCACGCTCGGCACCGATGCGAACAGCATCATCGGGCGCTCCGTCATCGTGCACGCCAATCCGGACGATCTGAGCACCCAGCCGGCCGGCAACGCCGGTGCGCGGATCGCCTGCGGTTTGATCAGCAAGAACCCCGACAAATTCTTCTAGCGCGCCGCGACGAGCGAAGCGGGTCGCGTTTCCCGGGTTGATTCCCTGGCTCGGCGAAGACAGTTCCTTTCCGCCGCTGTCCCGGGCGCTGAGAGAGCCCAACGGATTGCTGGCGGCGGGCGGCGATCTTTCCGTGGAGCGCCTGGTCGAGGCCTACCGTCGCGGGATCTTCCCGTGGTTCTCGGAGAACGATCCGATCCTGTGGTGGAGCCCGGATCCGCGCATGGTGCTGTTTCCGCGCGAGCTGCGAATCTCGCGTTCGCTCGCCAAGACCCTGCGCAAGGGCCGTTTCCAAGTCACGGCGGACCGCGCGTTTCGCGCAGTGATCCAGGGTTGCAGCGAGCCGCGCCCTGGGCAGCGCGGGACCTGGATTACCGCGCAGATGATCGACGCCTATTGTCGGCTGCACCAGTCCGGCATCGCCCACTCGCTGGAAACCTGGGAGCAAGGCCGACTGGTCGGCGGCCTGTACGGCGTGGCCCTGGGTCGCGCGTTTTTCGGCGAGTCGATGTTCGCGCGCGTGAGCGACGCTTCGAAAGTCGCTTTCGTCACACTGGTGCGGCAGCTCGACAAGTGGCGCTTCGGAATGATCGACTGCCAGATGAAGACGCAGCATCTGGCCGCTTTCGGAGCGCGGGAGATCCCGCGCAGCGAGTTCGCACGCCGTCTCGCCGCCTTGGTAGACTATGAGCCGATCCCGGGACCATGGCGCCTTGACCCGACGTGACCCAGCTCAACGACCTGCCGTTCTCGGTACTGCAGTTCTACGCGACTGCCCCTTATCCCTGCAGTTACCTGCCGGACAAGCTGGCGCGTTCCCAGGTCGCCACGCCCAGCCATGCAATCGACAGCGCGGTATACAGCGAACTCGTCAAGGTCGGGTTCCGTCGCAGCGGCGCTTTCACCTACCGGCCCTACTGCGACCACTGCCGCGCCTGCGTGCCGGTCAGGGTCATCGCCCGGGAGTTCAGGCCCAACCGTTCCCAGCGCCGCGCGTGGCGCAATCATCGGGCGCTGGAGGCGAAGATCCTCGATCTGAAGTACAACCCGGAGCACTACGCGCTGTATCTGCGCTATCAGTCGTATCGTCACAGCGGCGGCGGGATGGACCACGACAGTCGCGAGCAGTACCGGCACTTCCTCCTTCAAAGCAACGTGCAGTCGAATCTCGTCGAGTTTCGCGAAGGCGGCCGGCTGCGCATGGTCAGCATCCTGGACCGGCTCGACGACGGGCTGTCGTCCGTGTACACCTTCTTCGAGCCCGATGTCGCGGGGGCGAGTTACGGAACCTACAATGTGATCTGGCAGATCGAGCTGTGCCATCGGCTCGGATTCCCTTATCTGTATCTGGGCTACTGGATCGCGCAGAGTCGCAAGATGGCCTACAAGATCAACTTCCAGCCGCTGGAAGGGCTGATCGACGGGCGCTGGCGGCGCTTGCCGCGCGAGTGCGTCCGGGACGCCTGAGGCGCGCCCCGCTTCCGCACCCGCTCGTTCATCACGGTTGATGCTGTATCGGCTCGCGCGCCCGCTGCTCTTCGCGCTGGACGCCGAGCGGGCGCATCGTCTGGTCCTGCAAGGGCTCGAAGCAGCCCACGCGGCCCGCGTGGCCAGCCTGCTCGCGGGGCGAGTGGTTTCCTCGCCGCGAAGCGTCATGGGGTTGCAGTTCCCCAACCCCGTGGGGCTCGCTGCCGGGCTGGACAAGAACGCGGAGCACGTCGACGCGCTGTCGGCACTGGGTTTCGGATTCATCGAGGTCGGTACCGTCACCCCGCGACCGCAGCCGGGCAATCCGCCGCCGCGCTTGTTCCGCATTCCGGCGGCGCGCGCGCTCATCAACCGCATGGGTTTCAACAATCTCGGCGTGGAGCGTCTGGTGCTCAACCTGCGCCGCGCGCGCTATCGCGGGGTGCTCGGCGTGAACATCGGCAAGAACTTCGACACGCCGCTCGAACGCGCGGTCGACGATTATCTGTACTGCCTGCGCAGGGTGCATCCGGTGGCAACCTATGTCGCGGTGAATATCTCTTCGCCCAACACCAGGGACCTTCGCGACTTGCAGCAGGCGGCGCAACTCGACCGGCTGTTGCCGGCCCTGACGGCCGAACGCGACCGGCTTGCCGAGCACACGGGGCGGCGCGTGCCGCTGGTGGTCAAGGTCGCGCCCGACCTCGAGGACGCGCAGATCGATGCGATCGCGAAGCTGCTGGTCGTGCACGGCATCGACGGCGCGATCGCGACCAACACGACCGTGGACCACTCGGGGGTGGCCGGACTGCGACACGGCGCCGAGGCCGGTGGTCTGAGCGGCGCACCGCTCAAGCCGCGCGCCGACGCCGTGCTGCGCCGCCTAGTCGGCGCATTGGGCGGCCGCGTTCCGGTCATCGGCGTGGGCGGTATCCTCACCGGCGCGGATGCACGGGCAAAGCTCGATGCCGGCGCTGCGCTGGTCCAGCTCTACACCGGCCTGGTGTACCGCGGGCCGAGGCTGATCGCCGAAGTGGCGCGCAGCTGCGCACAAGCTCAGCACCACAAGGAATAAGGGCGGCACGGGGCGGTTGCTATAATTTTCCGCCCGTCTTTCACGCTTCCACCCTTGCTTCCTCCATGAACGCAGTGTCTCCCGCCGCCGCGCCGGCGCTCGAGCTGCACTTCGACGTGCGCTTCGAGGAGCTCTATGCGCGCGAGGGGCTGGTAAAGCTCGACAAGGCTTTTCTCGGCTTCCTCGCGGCCGCCGACGCCGCTCTCGAGTGCGCCCTTCAAGCAGCCCGACGCGATCCCTCGGCCCTCACGCGCAAAGCGGAGTCGGAACTGCTGATCGCCCTCGCGCCGTATGTGGAGGACTTCATCGCGCGGCTGTTCGGGATCGAATCCGCGGTGAGTTCCCTCGCCGCGCAACATCACCGCCTCGCTCCGCTCTATGCCTGCCGCCGCGCGTTCGTGCAACGCAAGGCGATGAACGCGTTCAAGTCCGAGGAAGCCACCCGGTTCGACGCAGCGGGACTGCGAGCGAGACTCGCGCAGTGGTTCGGCGAGCCGTTCTCGGAACTCGCGTTTGCCGTCCACGTCCAGCGCTGGCAGCAGGATGAAGCCGCCAACAGCGACAAGCTCGATGCGGCCGCGCGTTATGCAGCGTGGGCGGTGCACACTCCGGCCGGTCGCGCGCGCCACGCCCGCGGCGTGTTGTTCAAGGCGCCGCGCAAGCTCGACTTTCAGCGCCTCGTGCCGGTGGACACCGAGGAACTGGGCGGCGTCACCGTCCATCGCCTGTCGCATCTGCGCCGACGCAACGGCTTCGCGCTGACCGATCCCGGCACCGACCTCGCCGGAGCGTTGAGCGAAGCGCATTACTGCATCTGGTGCCACGAACAGGGCAAGGATTCGTGCTCGCAGGGACTGAAGGAAAAGAGCGGTGCGTTCAAGTCCACCGTGTTCGGCGTGCCGCTCGCCGGCTGCCCGCTGGAGGAGAGAATCTCGGAGTTCCACAGACTCAAGGCCGAGGGCGTGCCGATCGGCGCCTTGGCCATGATCTGCGTCGACAACCCCATGGTCGCCGGCACCGGGCATCGCATCTGCAACGACTGCATGAAGTCCTGCATCTACCAGAAGCAGGATCCGGTCAACATCCCGCAAGCCGAAACGCGCACGCTCAAGGACGTACTCGAGCTGCCCTGGGGCTTCGAAGTCTACTCGCTGCTCACCCGCTGGAATCCGCTGAACCTGCGCCGTCCCTGGCCGGCCCCGCCTTCGGGGCGCCGCGTCCTGATCGCCGGCATGGGCCCCGCAGGCTTCACGCTCGCTCATCACCTGCTCAATGACGGCCACACGGTGATCGGTATCGACGGCCTGAAAATCGAACCGCTGCCGGTAGAGCTGAGTGGAGTCGATGCCTTCGGGCGGCGCGGCCCCTTCCGCCCCGTTTACGACGTCGGCGAGTTGCGCGAGCCGCTCGAGCAGCGGCTGATGGCGGGTTTCGGCGGGGTCGCCGAGTACGGCATCACCGTGCGCTGGGACAAGAACTTCCTCAAGGTGATCCGCCTGCTGCTGGAACGACGCGCGCAGTTCGCGCTGTACGGCGGCGTGCGCTTTGGCGGCACGCTGGACGCCGAAGAAGCGTTCGCGCTGGGCTTCGACCACATCGCGCTCGCCATCGGGGCGGGCAAGCCGACCGTGCTCGATATCCCCAACGGCCTGGCGCGCGGCGTGCGCACGGCCTCCGACTTCCTCATGGCGCTGCAGCTCACCGGCGCGGCCAAGAACGACTCCATCGCCAACATGCAGCTGCGGCTTCCGGTGGTCGTGATCGGCGGGGGGCTCACCGCCATCGACACCGCCACGGAGTCGGCCGCCTACTATCCGCTGCAGGTCGAAAAGTTCCTCCGGCGCTACGAAGTGCTGTGCGGCGAGCGCGGCGAAGAAGCGGTGCGCGCGCGCTGGAGCGAGGAAGAGCGCATCATCGCCGACGAGTTCCTGGCGCACGCGCGCGCCATTCGCGCGGAGCGTGCAGCGGCACAGCGGGAGGACCGACCCGCGCGAGTCGCCGAGCTGCTGCAGTCTTGGGGCGGGGTCACGATCGCGTATCGCAAGCGTCTGATCGACAGCCCGTCGTATACGCTCAACCACGAGGAAGTCGAGAAGGCGCTCGAGGAAGGCATTCGCTTCGCCGAGAACGTCGCACCGCTCGCCGTCGAGGTCGATGCGTTCGGGCATGCTTGCGCGCTGACGTTGCGCTCGCACCGCACCGGCGCCGACGGCACCACCGAGGAAGCGGTCGTGCAGTGGCCCGCGCGCACCATTCTGGTTGCGGCCGGTACCCAGCCCAACACGGTCTTGGCGCGCGAGGACAGCGCGCATTTTCCCCTTGACGGACGATATTTCCAGGCCGTCGACGAAGACGGCCAGCCGGTCAAGCCGGTGCGCAGCGCCAAGCCCGGGCAGCCGCAGGTTCTGCTGCGCAGACAAGCCGACGGGCGCTTCATCAGCTTCTTCGGTGATCTGCATCCCTCTTTCTTCGGCAACGTCGTCAAGGCCATGGGCGGAGCCAAGCAGGGTTATCCGGTGGTAAGCCGCGTACTGCGCAAAGTCGCTCCGGCCTTCGCAGGCCCCGACCGGGAATTCCTCGCCCGGCTGGATCTGGAATTGCGCCCGAGCGTGCAGGAAGTGGTGCGACTCACGCCCGACATCGTCGAAGTCATCGTGCGTGCGCCGCTCGCCGCTCGCCGTTTCCGTCCGGGGCAGTTCTTCCGCCTGCAAAACTACGAAAGCGGGGCGCCGCACATCGACGGCACCCGCCTCGCCATGGAGGGACTGGCGCTGACCGGTGCCTGGGTGGATCCCACGCGCGGGCTCGTGTCCACCATCGTGCTGGAGATGGGCGGCTCGTCCGATCTGTGCGCACTTCTGCAGCCCGGCGAGCCGGTCGTTCTCATGGGACCGACCGGCAGCCCGACCGAGATCGCGAGCGGCGAAACCGTGGTGCTCGCCGGCGGCGGGTTGGGAAACGCGGTATTGTTTTCGATCGGCGAGGCGTTGCGCCGCGCCGGATCCAGAGTGCTCTACTTTGCCGGCTACAAACGCCGCATCGATCGCTACAAGGTCGGCGAGATCCAGGCGGCCGCGGACGTGGTGGTGTGGTGCTGCGACGAGCCGCCGGGGTTCACACCCGACCGGCCCGGCGACCGAGCGTTCGTCGGCAATATCGTGCAGGCCATGACCGCATACGCCAGAGGCGAGCTCGGGCCGCAGCCGATCCGCTTCGAGGAAGCCGACCGCCTGATCGCGATCGGCTCCGACCGTATGATGGCGGCGGTGGCCGCCGCGCGCCACGGCGTCCTGGCGCCGCATCTGAAGCCACACCATTTCGCGATCGGCTCGATCAACTCGCCGATGCAGTGCATGATGAAGGAGATCTGCGCGCAATGCCTGCAGCCGCATGTCGATCCGGTGACCGGCGAGCGCCGTCATGTGTTCTCCTGCTTCAACCAAGATCAGTCGCTCGACAGCGTGGACTTCAAGGCGCTCGGCGAACGCCTGGCCCAGAACAGCGTGCAGGAAAAGCTCACCGCGCTGTGGATCGATCGCTGCCTGAAGCACGCCGGCCTGAGAGTTTCGGGCTGAAGTCGATGACGAGCCTTGTCGACAGGATCGACGCGCTGCTGCCGCAAACGCAGTGCACGCGCTGCGGATATCCGTCCTGTGGCGACTACGCGCGGGCCATCGCCGCGGGCGAGGCGGAGATCAACCAGTGCCCGCCCGGCGGCGAGGCCACGATCCGCCAGCTCGCCGCCCTGCTGGAGCGCCCCTACCACCCTCTGAATCCGGTGCACGGCGTGGAGCGGCCGCGCGCCGCCGCACTGATCGACGAGTCGCGCTGCATCGGCTGCACGTTGTGCATTCAGGCCTGCCCGGTCGACGCGATCGTCGGCGCGCGCAGCCGCATGCACACGGTGCTCACCGAATACTGCACCGGATGCGAGCTGTGCCTTCCACCGTGCCCGGTGGACTGCATCGAAATGGTGCCGCTCTCCGAACTGGTGTCCCGCGGCCACCGCGCGGCTGCCGGCCTGATGCAACAGAGCGTGGAGGAGATGGCCCGGATCGCCCGCGCTCGCCACGCGTGGCGTCGCTCGCGGCTGGAACGAGAACGGCAGGAACGCGAACTCCGGTTTGCCGCAGCAGCGGCCGGCAAGCGGCCCTCGGTCCGGGCCGAACCCGCAAGCGCCGGGCGCGAACGCAAGCAGCGCATGATCCAGGCGGCGCTGGAGCGGGCCCGGGCGCGCCGCGCAGCGCACGCCAGGCGGCGGGGCGAATGAACCCGCAGAAGCGCGCGGAAATCTTCCGCCGGTTGCAGGCCGCCAACCCGACGCCCACCACCGAGCTGGAATACCGGACGCCCTTCGAACTGCTCGTCGCCGTGATGCTCTCGGCGCAGGCTACCGACAAGTCGGTCAACCTCGCCACGCGAAAGCTGTTTTCCGTCGCGAGTACGCCGGCAGCGATCCTGGCGCTGGGCGAGGAGGGTCTGGTGCCCTTCATCCGCAGCATCGGGCTGTACCGCACCAAGGCGAGGAACATTCTGGCGACCTGCCGCATCCTGCTCGACCGGCACCGCGGCGAAGTGCCGCGCGCGCGCGAAGCGCTGGAAGCGCTGCCCGGCGTGGGCCGCAAGACCGCTAACGTGATTCTGAACACCGCCTTCGGCGAGCCCACCATCGCGGTCGACACGCACATCTTCCGGGTGGCCAACCGTACCGGGATTGCGCCGGGAAAGAACGTCGCGCAGGTCGAACGCAGGCTGCTGCGAGTCGTGCCGAAGCCCTACCGCAAGGACGCCCATCACTGGCTGATCCTGCACGGCCGCTACGTGTGCAAGGCGCGCAAGCCGGAATGTCCCCGCTGCATCATCGTCGACTTGTGTGAATACAGAGACAAGGCTGCGGGCACCGGCATGAATGAAACAGCCGGCCGCAGAGCGGCACGGAACGCCCGCCTCGGAGGGACGCGCAAACGAACGATCGCCTAACAAGCCATTTCCTCGTCCTTCATACCTCCTCACATGTTTGCCCCCACGCGAGAACAGGCCCGGCAGTTCTTCTTCGAAACCTGGCGCCGCTATCGCGCCGGCCGGCCGCTCGAAGGATTGCAGCAGACCGCTCTGCCGCTGCTGCTGCTGCACCCGGAGTACCATCCGTTGCTGGATCGGCCGGAGCACTACCTCCACAAGAACTGGCTACCCGACGAGGGCGCTCTCAACCCGTTCCTGCACCTGAGCCTTCATCTCGCCGTCCAGGAACAGCTTGCAATCGATCAGCCGCGCGGCATTCGGGCTCTCTTCGACAAGCTCCGGGCAAGGCTGGGCGAAGAGCACGACGCGTTGCACGCGCTGGTCGAGTGCCTCGGGGAAACGATGTGGCAGGCGCAGCGCGCCACGGCACCACCCGACGAGCATCTCTACCTCGAGTGCGTCAGCCGCCGCCTCGCGGCCTGACGAGCCTCGGGACTGCGCAGACAAAAAAAGAGGAGCCGTCGGCTCCTCTTTCCCATCCCCGCCTGCGCCGGAAGCGCTAGTACCTCGTGTAGAGCTCGCTTTTCTGCTGGGCGAAGTACGCCGCCAGGTCCCGGATCTCCTGTTCGGACAGGCCGCCAACCATGGCACCCATGATCGGATTCTTGCGCGCGCCGGACTGGTAATCGCGCAGCGCCTTGGCCAGATAGTCCGCGTGTTGCCCGCCGAGCTTGGGCGTGTCCGGCGTGTTGGGCTTGTTGCCGTCCTCGCCGTGACAGGCCGCACAAACCTGTTGCACCTTGTCCCGCGCCGCCGCCGGATTGCCGCCGGCAAGGGAGGCGCCGGAGGCAAGAACGAACGCGCAGGCCGCCGCGCTCGCAAGCATTCTGTTCATCATGTTCGTCGTTCCCCGATGAGCGTGCATGGATTACTTGGCAGGCTGCGCATAGTAGGCCGCGAGGTCCGCCATGTCCTGCTCGGTCAGGCTTGCGGCGATGCCGACCATCGAGGGATGGCTGCGCTCGCCCGACTTGTAGGCCTTCAAGGCGCTGACGATGTAGGCGGCGCTCTGTCCGCCGATCTTGGGTACCGAGTACACCTCCGGATAGGCGGTCCGGAAACCCTTGATGCCGTGACAGCCGGCGCACATTGCGTTCTTCTGCTTCCCGGCTGCCGGGTCCCCCTGGGCCAGCAGCGGCGCAGAGGCGAGCACCGCGACCGCGGCCAGACCGGCGAGCGTCAGGCTGGAAGGTTTCATTGCTTGTTCTTTCTGAGGCTGGTTGAAAAACCGCGCAACTTTAGCGGAAGCCGCGCGCCGCGGCAACGTCGCCGCTGCCTCAACCTCCCGGCAGTTCCGCGCCCTCGGTCACTCGCAGCTCCTGCTCGTATACCCGATCGTGGGTGTCCTCGACCTGCACGCGCAGCCGTCCCTCTTCCCTCGGGAGGAAGTAAAAACGGAAGACGGGATTGTCCGAGAGGGAAAAATCGACCTGCGCACTCATCACCGGCATGCCGTTGTAGGTCACGTTCACCCCGCGAACGAACTGCGGCGTCTTGCCTGGATCGAAGTCGGCGGCGAGCGGCGATTCGTTGGGATGCCTGATCTGCACCTGGATCAGGTTGGGCCGGTTCAAGCGGAAGGTATCGTCCCCCCGGAACCGCATCTTCCCGAGCAGCGCGGCGGGGACGGCGTTCTTGCCCATGGGCGCCGAGCAACCACCCGCCGCCTTGACCCAGCGCTGCGCCATGTACAGGCGCCCGTCGTTCATCTCCGCCACGGCGCGCACGAAGCTGTAGTCTTCGAAGCGCAGCCGCGTCTCCACCTTCACGCGCCCGCTCTCCGGCGTGAAATGGAAAATCCCGGCCGTGGGCGACGGGTTGCGCTCCACGATCAGATAGACCGTCTTGATGTATTCCTGGGGCGCCTGATCGATCAGCGCGTTGACCATTACGGGCACGGTCGAGGCGTCGTCGGCACGGGTGTTCAGGTACACGGCGAGCACTGGTCGGTCGTCCGGATTGAGGGTGCGATCTCCGAACAGCAGCGTGCGGATCGTCGGCCAGTAAGGGCTCTTGTCCGGATCGGGCTCGGCCTTCTCGTTGGCAGACACCCCGGCCGAGGCCAGGGCGAGGACTGCGGCCAGGCAGCGTAGCGTGCTCCCCATACTGCGACCTCTCGATTCCTTTCCACCCATTGCGCGGCGAGTATAGCTCACTCCCACTCGAGCTCCGTGTAGGCCGTGGTGACGTTGCGCCGGTGATAGGTCTCGAAATTGACCCACTTGCCCCTTTCGGAGAGTCCCACTTCATCGAGAGCCTGCATCAACGTGCGGCCGCGTCTGATCGCCGCGCGCGTCTCCCCGAGAATCACGCCGAAGTAGTACTCCTGCGGGTCGAGCGCCGCCGGCCAGGAGGTGCGCGTGCGGCCGTGTCCCGGCACGACATGCGCGGCAACGACGGCGCGAAGCTCGCGCATGACCGCAAGGAATCCCGTGACGTTCGAATCCAGCACCGGCGTGTGATCGACGAACAGCAGATCGCCGAGCCACAGCGTCTTCGTGCTTCGATCGAAGACCGTGAGGTCGTTGTCGGTGTGCGCCGGCGCCCAGGCCCTGATCTCCACCGTGCGCCCGCCGAGGTCGAGCACGAGCGTCTGAGCGGTTCCCACGGTGCGCGTCGGCGCAACCGCCTCCGAACCGGTCGCGGCATCCCCGAGATCGCGCCTGAGCGCGTTGAGATCCGTGCGCGCCCGGGCGGCAAGCCGGCGCGGCAGGTTTTCGTGTCCGATCACTTCCGGCCGGTCCGCGCGAAACGCCGCCGCCCCGAAGTAGTGGTCGGGATGCGCGTGGGTGATGACCAGATGGCACACCGGCGTGCGCGTGACGCCTGCGATCGCCGCGCGCAGCCGCTCGCCCAGGGCGTGCGAGCCGCCCGAGTCGATCACCAGCACGCAGCGCTCGCCGACGATGAAGCCGATGTTGGCGTTGTCGCCAAGGTTGGCGGCCGAACGTTCCTCGTGCGAGCCGTAGTGGACGAAGTTTCCCGGTGCGATCTCGCTCAGCGCCAGGGGTTCCTGGGCGCGGGTCGACGCCGCGAATGCGGCGAGCCACAACGCGGCGGCCAGAGAATGTCTCACGGTTTCGCGATCCAGGGGCGGGGGCGATCGATGGTAGCAGACCGGCCAGACGGTTGCGAAGGCGGACACGCTCGGGTAGCGTTCGCCGTTGCGCGGCCTTACCGATCGTCGATGTCCGGCTCGATGCGCTTTCGCGCCTTGCTGTTCGTCTTGCCCTTTGCCTTAGCGTCACGCGCCGCCGGCGCGCTCGAAGCGCTGCAAGTCGCACCGGGGGTCTACGCGGTGGCCGGGGCGAGCGGCACTCCCGAGCCGCACAATCGCGGCGACGTGGCCAACGCCGGATTCATCGTCGGAGCCACCGGCGTGGTCGTGATCGACACCGGGACTTCGATGCGGTTCGGGCGCGATCTCCTGCGCGCCATTCGCGCCGTGACCGATCGTCCGGTCGCGCTCGTGATCCTGACGCACGCCGATCAGGAGTTCGTGTTCGGCGCCGGCGCTTTCGCGGACGCGGGCGCCGAGATCTCCGCACACCGCGAAACCATCGCGCTGATGAGCGCGCGCTGCGGGCACTGCCTGGACCGGCTCAGGCCGATTCTCGGGCACGACCTGGACGAGACGCGGCTGGTGTTGCCGACGCGGGCCTTCGAGACGTCGCTTCGGCTGCCAGCCGGCGGCACGCTCATCGATGTCCTGCACTTCGGATGGGCCTCCACGCCCGGAGACGTCGTGGTGTTTCATCCGCCCAGCGGCGTTGCGTTCGCCGGCGGGATGGTGGTGTCCGGCCACATCCCCCGGATTCGCGACTGCGACTTCCGCGGCTGGCAGAGCGCGTTGGCGCGACTGCGGGCCCTGCCGATCCGCCGCATCGTTCCGGGCTTCGGCCCGGTCGGCGGACCCGAGGCGATCGATGCCACAGCCGGCTATCTGCGAGCACTGGACGATCGCGTCCAGGCCCTGTATCGCGCCGGCGTCAGCCTGCTCGACGCGCCCGCGCAGTCCGATCTGGCTGAATATCGGGGCTGGGCCGCCTATGAGGCGCACCATCGCCAGAACGCCCTGCACCGCTACCTGCAACTGGAAATCGAGGATCTGGGCGGCGATCCGCGTTCCACGGCGCTGCCCGGGCGCTGACATCCGCAACGGCGGCCCGTGCGTACAAGGGCCCTATAATCTCCAACCCCCAGAAGAAAGCGCCAACGATGGGCCACCGCCTCACCCGCATCTACACACGCACCGGAGATGCCGGCACGACAGGACTGGGAGACGGTTCGCGCGTGGCCAAGGACAGCGCCCGCATCGAGGCCATCGGCGCGGTCGACGAGCTGAACAGCCACATCGGCGTGCTGCGGGCCGAAGCCCTGCCCGACGCAGTCGACCAGTGCCTGCTGCGCATCCAGCACGAGCTGTTCGATCTGGGCGGGGAACTCAGCATCCCGGGCCACGCGGCGATCAGCGAGGCGCATATCGCACGCCTGGAGGCGTTGCTCGACGGCTTCAACGCCGAACTCCCGCCGCTCAAGGAATTCATTCTGCCGGGCGGCAGCCGCGCCACGGCGCTGTGCCATGTGGCGCGCAGCGTCTGCCGGCGCGCCGAGCGCCGCGTCGTGAGCCTGGCAGCGGCCGAACAGGTTTCGCCGCTCGCCCAGCGCTATCTGAACCGGCTCTCCGACCTGCTGTTCGTGCTGTGCCGGGTCATCAACCGCGCTCAAGGCGGCGTCGACCTCTACTGGCGCAGACAGCCCGGCGGGAACTGATCTTGCCGATGGACGCGGATGCGCTCTCCCGGCTGCTCGCGCGCTGCGCGCTCAGGGACCAGCGCGCCTTCGGGGAGCTGTACCGGCTGACCGCGCCAAAACTGTTCGCGGTGGCCCTGCGTATAACCAGACGGAAGGCCTGGGCCGAAGAGATCCTGCAGGAAAGTTTCGTGAACATCTGGCACCACGCGCAGGGCTACGACGCCGCCAAGAGCGCGCCGATGACCTGGATGACGGCGGTCGTGCGCAACCGCGCGCTGGACTGGCTGCGCCGGCCGCGCGAGTCCGAGCTGGGCGAGGTGCACGAGGACTTCCTGAACTCGGTCGCCGACGAGACGCCCGGGCCCGACGAATTGCTGCGCCAGTCGGCCGACGCTGCCCGGCTCGCGGATTGCATGCGTCAGCTCAGCGAAGAGCAGCAGCGCACGATCACGCTCGCCTTCTACTACGGACTGTCGCACGGCGAGCTGGCGCGCAAGCTCGAGCGCCCGCTGGGCACCGTCAAGACCTGGATTCGGCGCGGCCTGGAACGGCTTCGCGGCTGCCTGGACAACACCGGATGAGGCTCGACAACGACAGACTGCGCCAGGCTCTGGCGGCTGAATACGTGCTGGGCACGTTGCCGCCGCGCGCACGCCGTCGCTTCCAATGGCACCTGCGGCGCGATCCGGGGTTGCGGCGCCTGGTCGGGCAGTGGGAACGGCGCCTGACGCCGCTGGCCGACGGGCTGCCGCCGCTCGCGCCGCCGCGCCGCGTGTGGAGTGCGATCGAGCAGCGTCTGTTCGGCGCGCCGCGCGCGCGTGTCTGGCGCAGCGTGGCCTTCTGGCGCCTGGCTGCGGCTGCGGCGGGCGTGGCCGCGATCGCCCTCGCCGTTTGGCTCGCCCCGCCCGAGGACATCGCGCCCCCGGAGCGCATGGTCACGGTCATGACCGACATTCAGACCCAGAGCCCGGCCATGACCGTGTCCTGGGATGCGGGTCGTCCCGGACAGCGGCTGCTGCGCATCCGGGTGATCGGGCATGCGGAGATGGCACCGGACACCGCCTGGGAGCTGTGGATGCTGCCGGGTGGAGACAAGCCACCGGTGTCGCTCGGGCTCGTCTCCACGCACGAGACCCAGACGCTGACCGTACCGCGGGAACTGGCCGCGCGCCTGGACCAGGCTTGGGGACTGGCGATGAGCGTGGAACCGCGCGGCGGTTCACCCACCGGGCTGCCCACCGGTCCGGTGCTCTACAAGGGCCAGTGCGTGCGCATCTGAACAGTCGCGCGCCGTCCAGGGCGCGCGGATTCACCGCTGCGCACCCTCCAGCATCCGGCAAAGTTCCTCGACCCCGTCGAGAATCCGCGGCGTGGCCCGAACGATGCGCTCGGGGGCCAAGGTGAGAATGGCGCCGCGCTGCACCGCCTTGAGCTGTGGGAAAGTCGCCCAGAAGGCACGGGCCTCGACCACAGGCTCGCCCAGGGTGGAGACGATCGCGTCCGGATCGAGCCTGAACAGCCACTCCACCGGGATCGGTGCGGCATCCACCGGCAGTCCGGCGATCGCGTTGCGCGCACCGCACACGCGCAAGGCGTCCGAGATCAGGTGCCGCTCGTCGACCGTGAACAACGGCCGGCGCCAGATCTCGATGAACACCTGCCGGGGCCGGGCAGCGGCATAGCGTTGTTCCAGCAGCGCTCGCCGCTGCTCGAAGGCAGCGGCCGCGCGGCGCGCGGGCTCGAGCGTGGCGGCAAGCGCGCCAATGGCCAGCAGGTGGCGCGCGATGTCGCGCAGCCGGCGCGGTTCGGCCACGAAGACCGCATGCCCCGCGGCGGCCAGGTGCTCGAGATCGGCCGCGCGGTTGCCGCTTCCCCAGCCCAGAATCAGGTCCGGACGCAGCGCCGTGATGCGCTCGAAGTCCAGCCCGGTCGCATCTCCCACCGACGGCAGGCGCGCAGCCGCCGGGGGGAAGTCGCTGCCGCGCACCGTGCCGACGAGCTTGTGGCCGGCGCCGGCCTCGAAGGCCAGCTCGGCCAGATGCGGAGAAATCGCCACGATGCGCTGGGCAGGCCGCGGCAGGACGACGTGCGTGCCGCGGTCGTCGAGCTGCGCGACCCCCGCTGCGTGACTGGACCCGATCGCGCACGCCAGGACTGCGGCCAGTAGCGCGCCGTGGCGCGACGGGCTCATGGCCGCACCACCGGGACGAAAGGTCAGTTGGAAAAGTTCGGGCGGGCGCCCGCCACCGAGCCTCGTGCCCAGTCTCAGCGGGCCATGTAGGACAGCAGGTTCGAGCTGGTCTTGCGCAGGCGCTGCGAGAGCACGGTGACCAGCTTGATCAGGATCTTGGCGCCCAGGCTGGGCTCTTCCAGGATGATCTGCACCATGCTGTCTCGCGAGATCACGGCAAAGACGGTGGGCTCGGTCGCCACACAGGTCGCGAACCGCGGCTCGCCGTCGATCATCGACATCTCGCCGATGAGCGCCCCGGCCCCGACTGTGGTCATGGGCTGCGGCTTGCCGTGGGAATCCGCCTTCACGATGTCCACCCGGCCCTGAACGATGAGCAGCATGTAGTCGTCGACATCGCCTTCGCGGATGATGGTCTGCCCCGGTTCGGCCCGATAAACGTGCATGAATGCGCTCAGCCGCTCGACGTCCTCGCGCGTGAAGTCGGCAAAGAATTTGGAGTGTCCGATCATTTCGTAGATCTGCTGGGCGAGCGAGGTGCCCTCGCCCAGATGCTTGAAAGTCGGCAAGAGTGCGTTCTGGGGAGGCTGGACCGGGTTTTCCACCATCGTGTTCAAGACATTTTCCTCCACGCGGCGGGGTTGCAGCCGTATGCGCGTGGAATTATGCGTGAGCGGACCCGAGCGGTAAAGCCGAGGGCTCGGCGCATTGCTCGGCTGCGCCCGCGTGGCGCCTGGCGGCCGCCGCGCGCTTGAGGTAGGCCTCGCGCGCGATCGCCACGTCCTCCAGGAAAAAGCCCAGCTCTTCGAGGCGCAGCGCCTGCGGGCCATCCACCAGCGCCTTGGCAGGATTCGGGTGAAAATCCACGAGCACCATGTTCGCGCCCGCAGCCACGCCCTGGGCGGTGACATGGAAGATGTCCATGAGTCCGTCGGGCGAGGCGCCGCGCGAGCCGACCGAATGACTCGGATCGATGCACACCGGCATGCGCGTGAGCCGCTTGACTACCGGCACGTGCGCGAAATCGACGAAATTGCGGTGCGGATCGCCCAGATTGGTCTTCATTCCGCGCAGGCCGAACACCACCCGCCGGTTGCCTTCGCTCGCCAGGTATTCGGCGGCATTCAGCGACTCGTCCAGGGTGATGCCGAATCCGCGCTTGATCAGGACGGGGAAATCGCGCTGGCGGCCGACTGCCTTGAGCAGCTCGAAGTTCTGCGTGTTGCGCGTGCCGATCTGCAGCATGACCCCGGTGGGGTCTCCGGTCGAGCGCAGCGCCTCGCGGATCTCGTCGACGTGCGCTTCGTGGGTGATTTCCATCGCGATCACGCGGATGCCGTACTTGCCGGCCAGCTCGAATACCCAGGGCAGGCAACGCTTGCCGTGCCCCTGGAAGGAATACGGGCTGGTGCGGGGCTTGTAGGCGCCCATGCGCGTGCACTGCTGACCATTGGCCTGGAGCGCGCGCATCATCATCTCGACGTGCTCGGGGCTGTCGACCGCGCACAGCCCGGCGAACACGTGCAGGGTGTCCTGTCCGAAGCGCAACCCCTGGTAATCGAAGTGCGCGGGCCGGGTGTCGCCTTTGTGCCGGCCCAGCACCCGGTATTCCTCCGAGACCCGGATCACCTGCTCCACGCAGGGCAGCGAGCGCATGTCCTCGATCGACAGCGCCTTGGTGTCACCGATCAGATAGACCTCGGTGACCGAGCGCTCGGTACCCTGCACCCGGTGCACCCGTGTGGTGATGTCCGGCAGGGCGGCCAGTGCCTCCATCAGCTGCCGGTACTCGGCGCTGGCGGGATCGGTGTTCTCGTTCAGGATCAGGATCATGGGACGATCGGAAGTCGGCGGGCAAGCGGGGTGAGGCGTGCAGGCGCACTGGCGAAGCCGGGCGCGTGCCAAGCCTGCGCCGTTGCCGCCCGCCCGAGGCCTTGCGCGCGATTCACACGGTACCACCCACCGTCAGGCCATCGATGCGCAGCGTGGGCTGGCCAACCCCGACCGGCACGCTCTGGCCATCCTTGCCGCAAGTGCCGATGCCCGGGTCGAGCGACAAATCGTTGCCGATCATCGACACGCGGGTCAGCACGTCGGGACCGTTGCCGATCAGCGTGGCGCCTTTCACCGGCCAGGTCAGCTTGCCATCCTCGATCAGATACGCCTCGGCGGCCGAGAATACGAACTTTCCGCTCACGATATCCACCTGCCCGCCGCCGAAGTTCACTGCGTACAAGCCCTTGCGCACCGAGCGCACAATTTCTTCCGGATCCCTGTCGCCGTTCAGCATATAGGTATTGGTCATGCGCGGCATGGGTACGTGGGCATACGATTCGCGGCGCCCGTTACCGGTGGGCGCGACATGCATCAGGCGGGCGTTGAGCGCGTCCTGCATGTAGCCGCGCAGCACCCCGTTTTCGATCAGCACCGTGCGCTGCGTGGGATGGCCCTCGTCGTCGACCGCCAGCGAGCCGCGCCTCCGCGGGATGGTTCCGTCATCCACCACGGTGACGCCGGGCGCGGCCACCCGCTCGCCCAGGCGGCCGCTGAAGGCGGAACTGCCCTTGCGATTGAAATCGCCCTCCAGCCCATGACCCACCGCCTCGTGCAGCAGGACTCCGGGCCAGCCGGGTCCCAGCACCACGGTCATGGTGCCAGCGGGTGCCGGACGTGCATCGAGGTTGGTCAGCGCCTGGTCCACCGCCTTGCGCGCATACTCCTGCAGCCGCTCCTCGGTGAAATACGAATAGTCGAAGCGTCCGCCGCCGCCCGCGCTGCCCTGCTCGCGGCGGCCGTTGGCCTCGGCGATGACCTGCAACGACAGGCGCACCAAGGGGCGGATGTCCGCCGCCTGCAGGCCGTCGCTGCGCGCGATCAGGACCACTTCGAACTGGCCTGAAAGACTGGCGATGACCTGTTTCACGCGCGCATCGCGCTCACGGGCGAGCCGCTCGACGCGCTCGAGCAGCCGCACCTTTTCCGCCGCTTCGAGGCTCTCGAGCGGATCCTCGGTCGCGTAGAGCGCGCGCCCACGCGAACGCCGGGTCAGCGCCGCTTGCTGGGCCGCACCCCGGCGCGCGATGGCGCGCGCTGCGCGCGCCGCCGACTCGAGCGCTGCCAGGCTGATGTCGTCCGAGTAGGCGAACGCGGTCTTATCCCCGCTCACCGCGCGCACCCCCACCCCCTGGTCCACGTTGAAGCTGCCGGATTTGACGATGCCCTCTTCCAGGCTCCAGCTTTCGGTACGGCTGTACTGGAAATACAGGTCGGCGAAGTCGACCTCGTGCGACATGAGGAGGCCGAACACGCGCGAGAGCTTGGCGGCGTCGAGATCGAACGGCGCCAACAGCACGCCGCTCGCGGTGGCGAAGAGCTTCTCCTCGCTGGGAACGGTCAATTCGTCAGAGCGCATGATGAAAAAACAGTCTGTGGATCCGGCATGCCGACGCTGCGCCCGGACCGCAGGCCGCCGCTCATTGGCGCGCCCGATCGAATCCGGAGCGTGCGGCGGCTCTCATCGATCGGTCGCAGGAACCGCCCCCGGTTCGATTCTATCGCGGCCATCAACGGCGCGGGGTGCCGTTGGCGCCTTTCGCGATCACGCGCTCGACGTCGGGCGCCGCCCAGGTGCCGGTGACGTGATACTCGGCTGCCGCGAGCTGCTCCACCGGGTCGCCCAGGGCCTTCTGCGCAAGCAGCGTGGCGATGCCCACGGCCGGGTTCACCATCGCCCCCGCGATCGCGACGCCGGTCGAAAGCTGCGGCAGTACGCGCAGCCGTAGATCCTGCGTCTCGGCGGCAAGGTCCACCGCACCGCGCATCGCCACGCGCGCCGCCGGTCCCTCCATGCGGAAGTTCTCGGTCCGAGCCACGCCGCGCGTGAGCACCACGTCGGCACTGATCCGGTCGAAGCTGAAGCCCGCGCTGAACACGTCCCGGAAATCCAGCGAGAGCCGGCGTGGCAGCGTCTGCAGACTCAAGAGGCCAAGCAGCTTCCCCATGCCGGGGTCCAGTCTGGCGAAGCGCCCCTTGGCCGCCTCCAGCCTGAGCTGCCCGTCCAGGCTGGGCAGGTCCAGCCGGTGGGGTGCGCCGGCCCATGAGACCCGTCCGCTCAGCGCGCCATTGCCGCCGCGGATGCTTTCCGCATATCCGAGGCGCGTGAGCAGCCCGCCGACGTCTTGGGCTTCGATGCGCACATCGAGCGTTGTTTCGGGCATTGCACCCAGGCTCCATCTGCCGCTCGCCGAGAGCCTGCCGTCCGGATTGGAGACCTCCAAACGCTGCAGCTGCCAGGCATCGCCTTGCGCGAGCGCCAGCAGTTCCAGCCGGCCGAGCGGCTTGCCTTCGAACGTGAAGCTGTCCGCCACGATATCCAGTCCCGGCAGACTGCGTGGCGGCGAGTCGTCGACAGCGGACGGCTGCAGTGCTGTGGTGCCCTCCGGGACTCGCAGCGCGGCAAAACGCCCCGTGATGCGGCTCTCGCTGCTGCTTTCCCAGGCCAGCGTCCCGGAGACATCCGGACCTTCCACCGCAAAGCGCCAGCCGCGCGCGTCGCGCTCGCCCTGCAGTCGCCGCGCGGCGAAACGGCGGCCAGCCACGCTCAGTGCACCAACCGACAGATCGACCGCGGAGAGCCCCGGCCCCTGTGAGGGCGCCGGGGCTCCGGCCCACTGGCGCCAAGCGTCGATGTTCACTTCGTCGAGGCGGCCGGTCAGCGTCAGGCCGGACCGGCGCGGAATCCCCGCCTGACCTCCGAAGCGAACCTCACCGGCGCGCAAGGCGCCGCCGTCGAACAGGAGCTGCGCCGTGGCGATCTGACCAAGGGAGGCAAACAGTTGTTGACCACCACCGGAACCTTCCTTGAGTTCGACCGCGAACGGCAGCGACGCCGCGGCGGGCTTGGCAAACGGCGCAGGCAGCCGCAGCGCCATTCCCGCCAGCGTCGAGCTCGCCCGCAACAGCGCGACCCGGTCGCGCAGGGTCAGCGTGGCCTTCCACTCGGCTGCGCCGTCCAGCGCGCCGGTCAGGGGGCCGGGATGCGCGCGCTGCAGTCCCCGGGCATCGATCAGTCCGGCGGCCACCACGGTTGCCACACCGCCGCGCTGGGCGCTCAGATCGAAGTGCAGCGGCGCGCCGTAAATTCGCGCCCGGCCCTCGTGCACGCTGGCGCCTGCTTCCGTGAAGGTCACTGCCGCCGCCACGTCGGACAGCGCGGGGATGCGAGGGTCGACGATCACTTCCCGAGCATCGATTTCCAGCGTGCCGGAAACCTTCGCCTCGGCAATGCGGCGCAGCGGCAGTTCGAGCGACAGCCGGAGCTTTCCTTCGCCCTCGGCCGCGCGCATGTGCTCGGTGAAGCGGCCGGTGTATTCCGACACCGGGCTCTCGGCGATCAAGCGCAGGAATTCCCCAAGGGAGCCGTGCGCTTCGCCCTCCAGCAGCAAGCGTTCGTCGCGATCGCCCAGCATCGGGATGCGCGCGCGCACCCCGCTCGTTTGCAGCCCGAGCATGTGTCCGGCGCTGGACTGGATATCCATCTGCGCGCCGCGGAAGGCGACAACGCCGCTCGCGCCTTCGACCGCGGGCCAGCGCTCGTCGAAAGCCAGCGTGATGTCGCGCACCTTCGATACCACTTCGAACAGGCCGCTCTTGCCATCCGCAAACGGGAAGCGGTCCAGCGGGCCTTTCAAGCGCAATCGCACCTCGTCGGCGGTGCCGGTCACCAGCGCGCGCTGCAGCCAGCGCTGGGTGCCCGGCGCCCTGCGAGGGATGTAGCGCCAGACCGCGTTCGCATCGGCCCGCACCAAGCTGCCGGAAACATCGACGGTGCCCTTGGCGCCGGGTTCGCTCCAATAGGTTCCCGAGATGTTTCCGGCAGCGTGGTCGTTGACAAACGCGGCATTGCGCACGCTCACCACCACTTGCCCGTCGCGCAACGACCAGTCGACTTCGGCGTTGAGGTAATCGAGGGGAATCGGCTCTTCGAACACCCGCGGCAGCGCCAGGGTACCCGCATTTGCGCGCAGCGACGCCACTCCACCGCGCTCGTTGACGGCCAGGTGCGCCGCAAACCCCGACAGGCCGGGCAGCACGCCGTCGGCCCGCCATCGCAAGGCTTCCAGGTCGGCCTGGACCGCGTACGGGCGCGAGGCATCCCAGGCACCCTCCCAGGCGAGCTTGGCGCTGTTGATGCGCCCGGAGGGCGCAGTCGCTTGCAGACGCTCGCGGATTCGGGCATCGAGCGGGAGCCGTTCGGCAAGCGCCACCACCGGCGCAAGCTCCAGGCCCTGAAGATGCAGCTCGCTTTGCGTCCCGCGCCGGCGCAGCTCGATGCGCGCTGCCGGCAGGGTAATGTCGTCCTCGGTGGTGAAGGTGATCTGCTCGGCAGCGAGCCGCGTTTGCGCCGCGTCCTCCTGCCAGCTCAGGCGTGCCGCGAACCGGCGCAGCGCGAGCGGCGCCAGTTCGGGCGCCAGACGGGTGCGCACGTCGGCGAGCACGCTCTCGGCGGTCGCGGCGACGACCCGGCCGCTGTGCACGTCGAGCCACAACTGGATCGAACCCTGTCCCGACTCCAGGCGAAGTGGCGCCGGGAACCACTCCTGCAGCCGGGCCAGGTCCGCGCGTTCGACCGCCACGTACACTCGCCCGCGCCAGGCGCCGCGCTCGCCGGCCTCCCCGGCGAATTCGCCGCGCAAGGTCAGCGGGGCCGCCAGCTCGGGCGGCGGCACGCCGGTCATGCCGAAGCGATGCGCGGGGCCGTCGTTGTCCAGTCGCAGGGCGACGTCGCGAATCACGAGCGGGCCGGCGCTACGCAAGGCGTCGGTCCAAGTGACCCTTGCATGGCGAATGACCACCTGGCGCTGCGCCAGCAGCCAGTCGAGAAAACCCTTTTCCTGGCCGGCCGCCGGCTTGATCGCAGTACCACTGACCCAGATCCTCGCCTGCGCATCGCGCCGGACTTCGAGTGCGGCGCCCTCCAGCTCGATGGAATGAAAGCTCAGCTTGCCGAAAAACAGCGCGGTCCAGGACAGTACCGCTTCGAACCGCTGCAGCTCGAGCGCAAGCTGCCCGCCCGGCTCGCTCACGCGCAGACCGTGCAGTGTCAGCTCCGGGCGGTAGCCGCGCCAACTGCCCTCGAGCCGCGCGATCTCGACCGGCTGGCCGATTGCCTCGGAAACCGCACCGGCGATGGCGGGACGAAAGCCGTCCACGTTGGGCAGCAGCGCGTAGCGCAACGCGAGCACGCCCGCGACGAACAGCGCGCCGGCTACGAGCACCATGCCGGTCGCGAGCCGGTAGAACCACAGCGAGCCGTGCTTGACGAATACGAGACCGCGTTTGACGAACACTATTGCTGAATGGCTCCGCTGCGCGCGCCGGGAATGCCCTCGACGGTTCGAGTAAGATTACGCGCAGCGCGAAAGATTCCCCCGTTTCGCGGACGCACCGTCACTGCGGCTGCGCGCCGTGACTGCGCTGACAGGAACTTCCGCGGCGTGACGCGCACAGATTCTATCAGGGAGCGGCGGCTGCCTCGCACGTCCCGGGCCTTCGCTCGAAACGCATCGCGCCCGCACCGGTCCCGTTTGTTGCGATGGCTGCGCCACCATTCATGAACCCTTCCGCGGCGGAACTCGATCCACAGCTCGCCAGCGCCCTGCGCTGGTCGCGTTACGCCCGCCAACTGGTGGCCGCGGGAAGCTGCCCGCTCGAGCCCGCGGCATTCTCTCGCCCGTTCTTGCGCAGCCGGATGCGCGCCGCGCTCGCCGACCCGCCATCGAGTTCCGAGGACCTTGCGCGCCGCCTGCGCAAGCTGCGCCAGGGGGTGATGCTGTGCCTGATCGCGCGCGATCTGTCCGGGCGTGCCGATCTGGCCGAAGTGGTGGGCACCACCACCGCACTCGCCGAAGAGACGGTGCGCGCGGCGCTGGAGTTTCACCACGCGGCGCTCGCGCGGCAGTTCGGGCGCCCGATGGGTCAGGGCGGGGAGCAGCGGCTGCACGTCATCGGCATGGGCAAGCTCGGCGGCGAAGAACTCAACGTGTCCTCCGACATCGATCTGATCTTCGCCTACCCCGAAGAGGGGGAAACCGACGGCGCCCGCAAGATCGCGAACCACGAGTTCTTCACGCGGCTGGCGCGGCGCCTGATCTCGGCGCTCGCGGAGATCACCGACGAGGGATTCGTGTTCCGCGTCGACACCCGCCTGCGGCCCAACGGCGACAGCGGCCCGCTGGTCGTGAGCTTCGACATGCTGGAGGAATACTTCTACACCCAGGGGCGCGAATGGGAGCGCTACGCCTGGGTCAAGGCGCGGGTGATCGCCGGGGATCGCGAACCCGAGCTGATGGCGCTCGCCACACCCTTCGTCTACCGTCGCCACCTCGATTTCTCGGCGTTGGAAAGCCTGCGCGCCCTGCACAGCCAAGTGCGGCAGGAAGTTCTCCGGCGCGACATCGCCGACAACATCAAGCTCGGGCCCGGGGGGATCCGCGAGATCGAGTTCCTGGTCCAGGTGTTCCAGCTCATCCGCGGGGGGCGCGACACCGCGCTGCGGGTGCGGCCTACGCTGGCGGCGCTCGAGCAGCTCGCCGCGCGCGGCTTGCTGCCCGCGGACGCAGTGGCACAGTTGCGCGCCGCCTATGTCTTCCTGCGCAACCTGGAGCACCGGCTGCAATATCTCGACGATCGCCAGACGCAGACGCTGCCGGCGAGCGCGGAGGACCGGCTCATCATCGCGCAGGCGATGGGGTTCGCCGACCCTGCGAGCTTCGACCGCGCGCTTGCCGGGCATCGCAGCGTGGTGACCGGGCATTTCGAGGCGATCTTCGCCGCCAACGGCAACGTCCGCTCGGATGCGGCCAACGCAAGCTGGCTGCAAACGCTCGATCCCGAGCAGGCGGCCGGGCGCCTGCAGGGGCTCGGGTACCCCGATCCGGCCTCGGTGCTCGAACGCCTCGCGGGGCTGCGCTCCGGGGCGCGCTACATGAGGATGTCGGCTTCGGGTCAGGCGCGCCTGGACCGCCTGCTGCCGCTGGTCGTGGAAGCGGCGGCGCGCTTCGAAGGCGCGGACGCAACGCTCACCCGCCTGCTGCACGTGATCGAGAGCATCGGCCGCCGCGAGTCCTATCTGGCCTTGCTGCTCGAGTATCCGCAAGCGCTCGAAGCACTGACGCGGCTCGCCGCCGCCAGCCCCTGGGCCGCCGACTACCTCGCGCAGCAGCCGATGCTGCTCGACGAACTGATCGCCGCGCCCGGCAAGGCCGCGCCCGACTGGCCCAGGCTCAGGACGGAATTGCGCGAGGCGATGGACCAGAGCGCCGGCAACATCGAACGGCAGATGGATCTGCTGCGGCACTTCAAGCATGCGCAGACGCTGCGCCTGCTCATGCAGGACCTCGCCGGAGAACTGCCCCTGGAGACGCTGTCCGACCACCTCTCCGACCTGGCTTGCGCGGTGCTGGACGAGGTTCTGCGCCAGGCATGGGCGGGGCTGCGTACGCGACACCGCGAGCAGCCGCGCTTTGCCGTCATCGGCTATGGCAAGCTCGGCGGCAAGGAGCTGGGCTATGCCTCGGATCTCGACCTCATCTTTCTCTACGACGATGCGCACGAGGCGGCTCCCGAGGTCTACGCCAGGCTCGCGCAGCGCATCAATACCTGGCTCACGAGCGCGACACCGGCGGGCGTGCTCTACGACACCGATCTGCGCCTTCGCCCCAATGGAGCGGCCGGCCTGTTGGTGAGCAACGTCGATGCCTTCGACGACTACCAGCGCAAGCGGGCCTGGGTCTGGGAGCACCAGGCGCTCACCCGCGCGCGCTTCGTGGCCGGGGATCAAGGCGTGGGCAGCCGCTTCGAGGCGATCCGCAACGCAGTCCTGCGCATGCCGCGCGAGCGCCGCAAGCTCAAAGCCGAGGTCGTCCAGATGCGCCGGAAGATGCGCGAGGGCCATCCCAACGCCAGCGGGCTGTTCGATCTGAAGCACGACCCCGGAGGCATCGTCGACGTCGAATTCACCGTCCAGTACCTCGTGCTGGGCTATGCGCACGCGCATCCCGAACTCACCGGCAACATCGGCAACCTGGCGCTGCTCGACCTCGCCGCACGGCTGGCGTTGATCCCGACGCCGCTCGCGCGCGCGGTGCGCGCGGCCTACCGCGAGTTCCGTGCCCGCCAGCACGCCCTGCGGCTACAGGGCGAGCGTTACGCGCGCCTGCCGCACGCCGCGGTGGCCGGGCACGCCCGCAACGTCGTCGAGCTGTGGAACTGGGTGTTCGAGGGTGACAGCGTATAGCTGGCGGGGAAGCGTCGGCGCGCGACGCATCAGCCGCCCGCGGTGCTTTTCCCGATCAGGCGGTATACCGTCATGGGCCCCTTGCCCTTGATCTGGATTTCCTTCAGTTCCTCGAACGCGTAGCGCTGGGAGAGGCGGCGGTAGGTGGTCTTGTCGACCAAGATGCTTCCACCTGCGGCTTCGGCCATGAGCCGATTGGCGATGTTGACGGTATCGCCCCACAGATCGTAGATGAAGCGCTTGCTGCCGATCACGCCGGCAATCGCCGGACCGGTGGCGATACCCACGTGCAGTTGCACGCCGTAGCGGCGCATGACCGGGTCGTTGCGGGTCAGCTCGATCATTTCGAGCGCCATGTCCGCCGTGCGGTGGACATAGCTGTCGTCCTTCCCGGCGAGCCCGCCGGCGACCATGTAGGCGTCGCCGATGGTCTTGATCTTGTCCAGACGCGTTTTCTCGACCAGCAGGTCGAACTGGGTGAACACGTCGTCGAGGAAGTTCACGACCTGGCTGGGCGCCAGCTCCTCGGCCAGGCGCGTGAAGTCGACGATGTCGGCGAACATGACCGACACGTCGGCGAAGCCGTCGGCGATCGTTCCGGGATTGCGCTTGAGCCGTTCGGCCACGTGCAGCGGCAGGATGCTGGTAAGTAGGCGCTCCGACTTCTCCCGCTCGGCGCGCACCAGCTCGTGCTGCCGGGCGAGTTCCTCTTCGTAGCGATCGCGCTGCTGGACGAAGTAGCGCAGCAGCAGCCAGACCATCGTGGAGATGATGGTGAAGTTCAGCACGAAGAAAACCGCCACCGTCTTCAGCGGGATGCCGTAGTCCTCGCCGGTTGCCAGGAAGAAATCGAACGCGCCCGAGACCACCGTCAGCACCACGTAGGCGAAGAACCACGGGATGGATTCGCGCGGCCCGTAGACGACCATGGCTCCGATCGGAGCAATCAGTGCCATCAGCGCGATGCCCGATGAACTGACGAAGCTGCCGATCGACCACTGCACGACGAAGGGAAAGAACAGGAACAGCGCGAGCTGCGCGAAGCGGAAGAAGCCGAAGTTGCGGGTGCGCAGGTAGATCAGCATGACCAGGGCGGAGAGCACCTGGAAGCCGAAGGGGATCGTGGTCGGCAGGCGCAGCCCCATCCACCAGTACACCGCCAGCCAGATGATGGCGGCGATGTTCATCAGACCGCTGGCGAACAGCAGCAGCGTCTTGCGCAGCCGGACGATCTCGCTGTCGTTCTCGTCGACCGCCGCGCTGGCGAGTCGCCGGATCAGACCCGAGCGCGCCGGCTTGAGCGAATCGCGCTGGACGGTTTCGGACATCGAGTCGGGCTGCCGCGAAGAGCCTCGTATGGCGCGCTTAGGATTTCCACGTCGGTGCTGCAGTGGCTGCGAAGGTTAAAGCATCCCCGCCTGTTGAGCAAACGCGCCGGCGGGCTGCGGGTCCGTGGCATCGACGCCTGCGATCGCATGTCCTGCGTACCGGTCCTGGGCACACCAACTACGGTAAACTTGGCGCTTTTTTCGGGGGCGACAAGATGTCGATGGCGGACAGGGACGGCGTCATCTGGTATGACGGCAGGCTTGTGCCGTGGCGGGAGGCCACCACGCATGTGCTGACTCACTCGCTGCACTACGGCCTGGCCGTATTCGAGGGCCTGCGTGCCTACAAGACCGTGCGCGGCACCGCCATTTTCCGCTTGCGCGAGCACATCGACCGGCTGTTCAACTCCGCTCACATCTACCTGATGAAGATGCCGTTCGACCGCGATACGGTGGTCGAGGCGTGCCGCGAGGTGGTTCGCGCCAACAAACTGGAGGCTTGCTACGTCCGGCCCATCGCCTTCTACGGCTCGGAGAAGATGGGCGTCTCGCCCAAGGGCGCGCGGGTGCACGTGGCGATCGCCGCTTGGCCCTGGGGAGCCTACCTCGGCGCGGACGGCATCGAAAAGGGCATTCGCGTCAAGACCGCCAGCTACGCGAGGCATCATGTCAACGTGACGATGTGCCGCGCCAAGTATTCCGGAACCTATGCCAACTCGATCCTCGCGAATCAGGAAGCGGTGGAGCACGGCTACGACGAGGCACTGCTGCTCGACGTCGACGGCTTCGTGGCCGAAGGCTCGGGCGAGAACCTGTTCCTGGTCAAGGACGGCAAGCTCTATGAACCGGAGCTGACCTCCGCGCTGATCGGCATCACCCGCGACACGATCATCACGCTGGCACGCGAAGCGGGCTACGAAGTCATCGCCCGGCGCATCACGCGCGACGACGTCTACATCGCCGACGAAGCGTTCTTCACGGGCACGGCCGCGGAGGTGACCCCGATCCGGGAGCTGGACAGCCGGCTCATCGGAGGCGGCACGCGCGGTCCGGTGACTGCCAAGTTGCAGGCGATGTTCTTCGACGTGGTCAACGGCCGCTCCGAGGGTCACCGGCACTGGCTCACGCCGGTCTCGTGATGGACAGCGGCAAGAACCGGGCGAGGGAGCGCGAAGTGGAGATCTCGCCGGCCGATCTTCCGTTGCATTGCCCGCTGTCTTCGCAACCGCTTTGGAATTCGCACCCCCGGGTCTTCCTGCCGATCGAGACCACGGGCAACATCCTGTGCCCTTACTGCGGAACCCGCTACGTGCTCAAGGGTGGCCCCCGTTCGTCGCACCAGAAATGAACCGCAAAGGCACCGGGACACAGAGAGGCTCAACCGCGCATTGACCATCGAGATCTTCAGGCGCAAGGCAACCCCTCGGGTCAAAATCGGGCTTCCGATTTCCGGGTGTCCTCGCGCCTTGGTTCCGGGCCTTGTTGGATTTTCCCGGTGACTGCGCGGTGAATGGCGTCGGCCCAAGAATCCTGATCGTCGCGCCGTCCTGGGTCGGCGACGCCGTGCTGTCGCAACCGCTGCTTGCGCTGCTCAAGGCAAGGCAGCCCGATGCGGCGATCGACGTGTTCGCCCCGTCCTGGGTATTGCCCGTCTATCGGCGCATGCCTGAAGTGGCCGGCACGCTGGAGAATCCATTCGGGCACGGAGCGCTCGCGCTCGGTGCGCGGCTGCGCTACGGGCGCCGGCTGCGCGAGCGGTGCTATGCGCGGGCCGTGATTCTGCCCAATTCGCTGAAGAGCGCCCTGGTACCCTATTTCGCCGCAATCGCGCAGCGCACCGGTTTCGTCGGCGAGCTGCGCTATGGGCTGCTCAACGACGCCCGCCGACTGGACGAAGCGCGCATGCCGTTGATGGTGGAACGCTTCGCGTACCTGGCCGGCGAAGCGGGCGAACCCTTGCTCCGGCCGGTGCCGCGCCCGCGCCTGCGTGTGACCGGCGAGGAGACGCAGCAGGTGCTCGCCGCCAAGGCACTGCAGCGCCCGGAAAGACTCGCGTGTTTCTGCCCCGGGGCCGAATACGGTCCGGCCAAGCGCTGGCCGGCCGCACATTTCGCGCAGCTCGCCCGGCACCTCGCCCGGCAGAGTTGGAAGGTCTGGCTGCTGGGTTCGAGCAAGGACGTCGAGGCTGGTACGCAAATCGTGCGGCAAGCCGGCGACGCCGTGCTGGACCTTACCGGGAAAACCTCGCTGGACGAGGCGGTGGCGCTGCTCGCGATCGCGGATCTGGTCGTCACCAACGATTCCGGATTGATGCACGTGGCAGCCGCGCTGGATCGCCCGCTCGTGGCGATCTACGGCTCGAGTTCGCCGCGCTTCACCCCACCGCTCTCGGAGCACGCGCGCATCGTGCAGCTGGGCGTGCCATGCAGTCCGTGTTTTCAGCGCGTGTGCCCACTCGGCCATTTCGACTGCATGATGCGGCTGGCTCCCGAACGCATCCTCCGCGAGATCGAAGCGCTGGGCTGCGCCGCATGAGCGGCAGGATGCCCGACACGCCGCGGTTGCACCCGCTCACGGGTGCAACGCGTTACCGCGCGCCCTGGTGGTTGCCCGGCGGGCATCTCCAGACCCTCTATCCGGCACTGCTGCTCAGACCGGCGGCGCCGCCGTACCGGCGCGAGTGCTGGGACACGCCCGACGCAGACTTCGTCGAAGTCGACTGGCTCGACGGCTCCGAGGGGGCGCCACTCGTGGTGCTGTTCCACGGCCTGGAAGGAGGCTCGCGCAGCCCGTACGCGGCGAACCTGATGCGCCATCTGGCTGCGGCTGGCTGGCGCGGCGTGGTACCGCACTTCCGCGGCTGCGGCGGGCGCCTGAATCGCCTTCCGCGCGCCTACCATTCGGGTGACGCGACCGAAATTGGCTGGATGCTGAGGCAGGCGGCCAGCCGCTCCGGTGCCGATACCGTCTATGCGGTCGGCGTTTCCCTCGGCGGCAACGCCTTGCTCAAGTGGCTGGCGCAGGCTGGCGCTGGGGCGGATGTTCTGGTTCGTCGCGCGGCGGCGGTTTCGGCGCCGCTGGACTTGCGCCGGGCCGGTGACGGCCTTGCGGTCGGGCTCAACCGCATCTACACGCGTCATTTTCTGCGTTCGATGAAAAGAAAGAGCCTGGCCAAGCTCGCGCTGTTTCCCAACCTCTACGACCGCGACGCCCTGCGGCGCGCCCGCACGCTGAGGGCGTTCGATGATCTGGTGACGGCGCCTTTGCACGGATTCCGCGACGCCGACGACTACTGGAGCCGCGCCAGCGCCCTGCCGGATCTGCACGCGATCCGCGTGCCGACATTGATCGTGCATGCGCGCAATGACCCGTTCCTGCCCGGGGAGTACCTGTCGTGGGACGCGCACGCCGCGCCGTGCGTCACGCTCGAAATCACCGAAGGCGGCGGGCATGCCGGCTTTGTGAGCGGCCCGTTTCCAGGACGGCTGGATTGGCTACCGCAGCGCCTGCTCCGGTTCTTCGGCGCGGGGGCGTCGTGCGCGGAGGCTGTTGCGTCGGGACCGGCGTCCAGGGTGACCGGATAGTGGTGCAACGGCGATTGTCGAACCGGCCGGGAGGGTGGGACAATCGGACCGGCACGCAGCCACATGCGCAACGCAATGATTGCCATCCCACCGGAGATCTTCAAGGCCTACGACATCCGCGGCATCGTCGGCAAGACGCTCACGCCCGAGATGGTGTTCGAGGTCGGGCGCGCGTTGGGCAGTGAAGCGCTTGCACTGGGCAGCCGGTCGGTGTGCGTCGGTCGCGATGGACGCCAGTCGGGTCCCGCCCTGGCCGGGGCGCTGGCCGAGGGCCTGCGCAGCACCGGGGTCGACGTGATCGACGTCGGGCGCGTGACCACGCCCATGCTCTATTTCGCCACGCATCATTTGCGCACCGGCAGCGGCGTCATGGTCACCGGCAGCCACAATCCGCCCGAGTACAACGGCCTGAAGATGGTGGTGGCCGGCGAGACGCTCTCCGGCGAGCGCATCCAGCAGCTGCGCGCCCGCATTGAGCGGGCCGACTTCGCGGCCGGCTCCGGGAAGATCGAAACGCGCGATATCGGCCGGGACTACGTCGAGCGCATCGCCGGCGACATCAAGCTCAAGCGGCCAATGCGCATCGCGGTCGATTGCGGCAACGGGGTGGCCGGCGCCTATGCGCCGCGGCTCTATCGCGCGCTCGGCTGCGAAGTCGCGGAGCTGTTCTGCGAAGTCGACGGCACCTTTCCCAATCACCATCCGGATCCGTCGCAGCCGGAGAACCTGCGCGACCTCGTGGAGGCGCTGGCGCGCGGCGGCGGTGAAATCGGGCTCGCCTTCGATGGCGACGGCGATCGCCTCGGTGTAGTGACCAAGCAGGGAAAGATCATCTATCCGGATCGCCAGCTGATGCTGTTCGCCGCCGACGTGCTCTCGCGCAATCCGGGAGCAGAGATCATTTTCGACGTCAAGTGCACCCGCAATCTCGGTCCCTGGATCGAGCGCCACGGCGGCCGGCCCACCATGTGGAAGACGGGCCACTCGCTGATCAAGGCCAAGATGAAGGAGTCCGGCGCGCTGCTCGCCGGCGAGATGAGCGGCCACATCTTCTTCAGGGAACGCTGGTACGGATTCGACGACGGCTTGTACGCCGGCGCGCGGCTGCTCGAATACCTTTCCGCCCACTCCGACGTCTCGGCCGTGTTCGAGCGGCTGCCGGATTCGGTCAACACGCCTGAGCTGCAGGTCAAGCTCAAGGAGGGCGAGAACTACGCCCTGATCGAAGCGCTGCAGAAGAGCGCGCGTTTTCCCTCCGCGCGCAGGGTAATCACGATCGACGGGCTGCGGGCGGAGTATGAAGACGGTTTCGGGCTCGCCCGCTCATCCAACACCACCCCTGTGGTGGTGCTGCGCTTCGAGGCCGACAACGAACCTGCCCTGAAACGCATCCAGGAAGAGTTCCGCCGCGTGCTGCTTCAGGCGCGCCCGGACCTGCAACTGCCTTTCTAGACCCTGATCGCTTTCCCCCGGCCGGGAAAACTAGCGCAACTGCTGCTCGACCCAGCCGCGCACCGAACGCAGCGCCTCCGCAAGCTTCTCCGGAGCGGTGCCGCCGGCCTGTGCCAGGTCGGCGCGGCCCCCACCTTTGCCGCCGACCTGCCGCGCGACGAAATTGACCAGCTCGCCCGCTTTGATCTTCTCGGTGAGGTCCGCTGTCACACCCGCGATCAGGGTGACCTTTTCTCCGTCGACCGCGCCGAGCACGATCGCGGCGGATTTGAGCCGGCCCTTGAGCCGGTCGATCGCTTCGCGCAACGTCCTGGCGTCGGCGCCGTCCATGCGCGCCGCCAACACCTTGGCAGGGCCCACGCTCTCGGCCCGGTCGGCCAGATCTTCGCCCTGCGCGCTGGCGAGCTTTGATTTCAACCGCGCCAGTTCCTTCTCCATTTGGCGGACGTTTTCGAGCACCTGAACCAGCCGGTGCTCGACTTCCTCGGGACCGGTCTTGAGCGCCGCGGCGATCTCGCTCAACTGGCGCTCGCGCCTTTGCACGTACTCCACGGCGCTCTCGGCGGTGACGGCTTCGATCCGGCGAATGCCGGCCGCCACGCCCGACTCCGACACGATCTTGAAGAAGCCGATGTCGCCGGTGCGCGAGACGTGCGTGCCGCCGCACAGCTCCGTGGAGAAATCGCCCATGCCGACGACGCGCACCTCGTCGCCGTATTTCTCGCCGAACAGGGCCATGGCGCCGGCACGGATCGCCTCGTCGTATTTCATCACGCGCGGCTGAACCACAACGTTGCGCCGGATCTGTTCGTTGACCAGCTGCTCGACGCGCGCGATCTGCTCGGCGCTGAGCGGTTTCGGATGTGAAAAATCGAAGCGCGTCCTGAACTCGTCGACCAGCGAGCCCTTCTGCTGCACGTGGTCGCCGAGCACCTTGCGCAGCGCCGCGTGCAGCAGGTGGGTGGCGGAATGGTTGTACATCGTGGCATGGCGCAGCTTCAGATCCACCTGCGCGTGCACCGCGTCGCCGACCTTCAACTCGCCTTTGACCACCGTGCCGTGATGGCCGAACACCTCGGCCTGGATCTTCTGTGTGTCCTCGACCTTGAAGGTCGAGAAGGGGCTGACCCTGGTCACCAGGATACCGCGGTCGCCGACCTGCCCTCCGGATTCGGCGTAGAAGGGCGTGCGATCCAGCACCACGATCCCGCGCTCGCCCTGGGCGAGGCGCTGCACCGCAGTGCCCTCGCGGTACAACGCCGCCACGCGCGCCTCGAGGTTCAGCGTCTCGTAGCCGTGAAATTCCGTCGCCCGCCCCGAGTAGGCCACCGCCGCGGCGGCCTTGAACTGCGAGGCCGCGCGCGCGCGCTCGCGCTGCTTCTCCATGGCGGCCTCGAAGCCGGCGAAGTCCACCTGGATGCCGCGCTCGCGCGCGATGTCGGCGGTGAGATCCACGGGGAAGCCGTAGGTGTCGTAGAGCCTGAACACGGTTTCCCCGTCGAGCATGCGGTCTTCGCGGTGCAGCGCCGATTCGAGCACGGCCATGCCGTTTTCCAGCGTCTCGGCGAAGCGTTCCTCCTCCTGCTCGAGCACTTCGGTCACGCGCTGCCGCGCCGCCGGCAGCTCGGGATAGGCATCGCCCATGACCGCGCACAGATCCGCCACGAGCTTGTGGAAGAACGGCTGCTTCTGCCCGAGCTTGTAGCCGTGGCGGATGGCGCGCCGGGTGATGCGCCGCAGGACGTAGCCGCGGCCCTCGTTGCCCGGGATGACGCCGTCGGTGATCAGAAAGGCGCAGGCGCGGATGTGGTCCGCGATCACCTTGAGCGAATTGGAGGTCAGATCGCGCGCGCCGGTGACGCGCGCTGCGGCACGAATGAGGTCCTGGAACAGGTCGATTTCGTAGTTTGAGTGCACGCCCTGCAGCACCGCCGCCACGCGCTCCAGTCCCATGCCGGTGTCCACCGAAGGCTTGGGCAGCGGGTGAAGCCGGCCGGATTCGTCGCGGTTGAACTGCATGAAGACCAGGTTCCAGATCTCGATGTAGCGGTCGCCCTCCGCCTCCGGCGTACCCGGCGGACCACCGGGAATTTCCGGACCGTGATCCCAGAAGATTTCGGTGCACGGCCCGCAGGGCCCGGTATCGCCCATCTGCCAGAAGTTGTCGCTCTGATACTGTGCACCGCCCGGTTTGTCGCCGATGCGCGAGATGCGGTCGCGCGGGACCTTGATCTCCTCGGCCCACACGCGGTAGGCCTCGTCGTCGTCCTGATAGACCGTGACCCACATGCGCTCGGCGGGCAGACCGAACTCCCGCGTGAGCAGATCCCAGGCGAAGTGGATCGCCTCGCGCTTGAAGTAATCGCCGAAGCTGAAGTTGCCGAGCATCTCGAAGAACGTATGGTGGCGCGCCGTGTAACCCACGTTTTCGAGATCGTTGTGCTTGCCACCGGCGCGCACGCAGCGCTGCGCGGTCGTGGCGCGCACGTAAGGACGCTTGTCCTGGCCCAGAAACACGTCCTTGAACTGGACCATGCCGGCGTTGGTGAACAGAAGCGTCGGATCGTTGGCGGGCACCAGCGGGCTGGAGGGCACGATGGTGTGGCCGTGGCGCTCGAAGTACTTCAGGAACCGCGTGCGGATCTCGCTGCTTTTCATCGACTCACTCGAAAGGCAGGAGCCGGTCTGCGGGCCGGCTCCGTCAAGGGGATTCTAGAGCATCCGGCACGCGACCGGCTTCAGTCCTCGCGCCCGTCCAGCACGCGCCGGATGACCTCGGTGGCGAATCCGCGCGAAGCGAGAAACCGCGCCTGCCGGGCGCGTTCGGCCGGGCTCGCCGGCCGGCGCCCGAACTTCCGGCGCCACACCTCGCGCGCGGCCTGCAGCTCGGTCGCCCGCAGGCCGCGCGCGGCGCGTTCGATGGCGTCCTCGGAGACCCCTTTGCTGCGCAGCTCGTGCGCGATGCGCGCGCTGCCGTAGCGCGCGCGGCGCGCGTGCAGCACGGACTCCACGAACCTCGTCTCCGAAAGCCAGCCGCGCGCCTCCAGCTCGTCGAGCAACGCGGCGAGCTGGCGCTCGTCCTCGGCGTGCGGCTTGAGCTTCGCCGCCAGCTCCGCGCGCGTGTGCTCGCGCCGCGCGAGCAGCCGCAGCGCCCGGGCGCGCAGCCGGTCCGGCAAGCGGGATCAGTCCTCCACGGCGGCGGCCATTACCGGGGCGGCCGCCACGCCCACGTGGGCGCGGATCTTGTTCTCGATCTCGCGGGCGATTTCGGGGTGGTCCTTCAGGAACTCTCGGGCGTTGTCCTTGCCCTGCCCGATGCGCTCCCCGTTGTAGGCGTACCAGGCTCCCGATTTCTCGATCAGCTTGTAGAGCACTCCCAGCTCGATGATTTCGCCTTCGCGCGAGATGCCCTCGCCGTAGAGGATGTCGAAATCGGCCTGCCGGAACGGCGGCGCCACCTTGTTCTTGACCACCTTGGCCCGCGTTTCGTTGCCGATCACCTCGTCGCCCTTCTTGATCGAACCGATGCGGCGGATGTCGATGCGCACGGAGGCATAGAACTTCAGCGCGTTGCCGCCCGTGGTGGTCTCCGGGTTGCCGAACATCACGCCGATCTTCATCCGGATCTGATTGATGAAGATCACCAGCGTATTCGAGCGCTTGATGTTGGCCGTGAGCTTGCGCAGCGCCTGCGACATCAGCCGCGCCTGCAGCCCCATCTGCGGCTCGCCCATCTCGCCTTCGATCTCGGCCTTGGGCGTCAACGCCGCCACCGAGTCGATCACCACCACGTCCACGGAGCCGGAACGCACCAGCATGTCGGCAATCTCCAGCGCCTGCTCGCCGTTGTCCGGCTGGGATATCAGCAGTTCTTCGATCTTCACTCCGAGCTTCGCGGCGTATTGCGGATCCAGCGCGTGCTCCGCATCGATGAAGGCGGCGGTCCCGCCCGCCTTCTGCATCTGGGCGATCACCGACAGCGTGAGCGTGGTCTTGCCGGATGCTTCCGGGCCGTAGATCTCCACGATCCGGCCGCGCGGCAGCCCGCCCACGCCGAGCGCCAGATCCAGACCGAGCGAACCCGTGGACACAACCTGCAGATCCCGGGCCACCTGCTGCTCGCCGAGGCGCATGATCGAGCCCTTGCCGAACTGCTTTTCGATCTGGGAGAGCGCCGCCTGAAGGGCCTTTTGCCGGTTCTCGTCCATGGCTTTTCCTTGTGTGCCTCGTCTGATGCGAAGGGGTTTTGCCGCAAGGCGGCGATTATGGCATACGCCTCGACGTCATCGCGCCTCGCCAGAGGCTCTGTCAGGAAATGCTTGGGTTGCGCACCCGCCGGATCGGCGAACCTCGCCTTGGGGTTGCGCGCGATCGTCGGCCGTGCGACTCGCCAACACCCACCCGACACCGCGCTTGCAGGCGGCTTGTCGATCGGCAGCGTTGCCCACGCGATGAACGAAACGCTCGGCCGCCGCGCCGGCCACGCGTCTTGCATCCGGAGAATGCTCCGGGCAGAGGGGCGGAACCGAGGAGGCAACCCAGAGCGCTCCGGTAGCCGGCGCGCGAGGCGTCGCCAGGGCGCTTAGGCCGTCTGGCCGATGTCCGCGGCCTGCGCCACGCCCTGCAGGGCGCGAATCACCGACTGACGGCGCACCGCTTCGCGATCGCCGCCAAAACGATAGGTGCGGGCGGTGCAGGCGCCGCCGCGCACGGCCCATGCGATCCACACAGTGCCCACCGGCTTGTCAGCGGTTCCGCCCTCGGGCCCCGCCACGCCGCTCACCGCGACCGCGATCTGCGCTGCGGACCGCGCCAGCGCTCCGGTCGCCATCTCCCGCACGGCCTGTTCCGAAACGGCGCCGAAACGCGCCAGGGTTTCTGCCGCCACGCCGAGCATCGCCTGTTTGGCATCGTTGCTATAGGTGACGAAACCCCGATCGAACCAGCGCGAACTGCCGGGCACCATCGTGACCGCCTGCCCGACCCACCCGCCGGTGCACGACTCGGCGGTGGCGAGCATCCAGCCGCGCGCCGCGAGCGCACGGCCTGTCTCCTCCGCCAGCGCGAAGAGCTCCTTGTCCATGATCAGCCGAACACCAATTTCCAAGCGGCCATGCACAACAGCGTATAGAACGCCGCGATCAGGTCGTCGAGCATCACGCCCAGCCCGTTGGGCAACGCCCGCTCAACCGAGCGGATCGGCGCCGGCTTCAGCACATCGAACACGCGGAACAGCGCGAACGCGATTGCCTGCCAGAGCGGGTGTTGCGGCGTGAAGAACAGCACCAGCACAAAGGCGACGATCTCGTCCCACACCATCGCCCGGTGATCGTGCGCGCCCAGATGCCGTCCAGTCAGCTCGCAGGCCCAGATACCCACCAGGAACAGCGCACACCACAAAGCGAGAAAGAACTCGGTGGCCAGCAGGCGCGTCAAGCCCAGATAGAGCGGCACCGCCGCCAGCGTGCCGATCGTTCCGGGGGCGGCGGGCACCAGTCCGATGCCCAAGCCGAGCGCGACGAAACGCGCCGGATGCCCGTACGCGAAGCGCAAGCGGGGGCGCGTGACCGGCACGCTAGCGGAAATGATCGAAGCCTCTCTGCGCCAGCTCGATCGGGCGACCGCCCGCATCGACGACCCTGACGTCCGAACCGTCGACGATGCGCCCGATGCACGATGCCGCCACCCCGGTGCGACCGGATATGGCCACGATCTCCCGCTGCGCCGAGGCGGGGGCCGTGAAAACCAGCTCGTAGTCGTCTCCGCCGGCGAGCAGCGCCGCTCGCACGGCCGGAACGTTCTTCAAGCCGTTGACCTGTGGCGCGCAAGGTACCGCCGCGTAGTCGACTTCCGCCCCGACCCCGGAGCGTTCGCAGATATGACCGAGATCGGCGATGAGCCCGTCGGAGACATCGATCGCCGCGGTGGCGATCCCGACCAGGGCTTCGCCCAGCGCGATCCGCGGCGTGGGTCTGTGCAATCGCCTCAAACAATGCTCCAGGTCCGGGCCCTTCAGCCGCAGGTCGCCCTTCAGATGCAGCACGGCGAGCGCCGCGTCGCCCAGCACTCCCGAGACCCAGACCTGATCTCCCGCACGCGCGCCGGCCCGCGTCAGCGCCTTGCCCGGTTGCGTTTCACCGAGCACAGTCACGGTGATCGACAGCGGACCGCGCGTGGTGTCTCCGCCGATCAGTTCCACGTCGAAGCTTTCGGCCAGCCTCAGGAACCCGTCCGAGAACTCCGCCAGCCACGACTCGTCGGCGGCGGGCAGGGTCAAGGCGAGCAAGGCGTAGCGCGGATGCGCGCCCATCGCCGCCAGGTCCGACAGATTCACCGCGAGGCATTTATGGCCCAGCGGGCCCGGCTCGGCCTCTAGAAAGAAATGCGTTCCCGCCACCAGCGTATCCGTGGACACCGCGAGCTGCCTGCCGGGTGCCACCTCGATCAGCGCCGCGTCGTCGCCCACGCCGAGCACCGCCCGGCGCGCCGGACGCGTGAAATAACGCGCGATCAATTCGAACTCGGACGCCATCGCCGGATTCTAGTCCTCGCAAGTTCGCTCAACCACAGGGGCACGAAGGCCCGGAGCAAATCAATAACAAGTCAATCACCCGCAACACCGAAGAAAAGCGATCGGGAAGACAACTTCGTCCTGACGCCCTCGGCAGCTCCTCTTGAGTTGGCTTCCTTGTGCCTGCGTGTCCGTGCGGCGAGATTCACCGTTCAGTCCTTGGGCAACAGCTTCAGGAAAGCCTGGTATTCGTCGTCGTTCATCGTGAAACTGTGCTCGGCTCCGGGGAATCCGCCCTTGCGCACGTCTTCCTGGAAATCCTGCAACGCCCGGCTGATGATGCTCCAGCAGTCGGCGTACTTCTTCACGAACTTGGGGGTGAAACGGTCGAACAACCCCACCATGTCGTGCAGCACCAGGTTCTGGCCATCGCAGTGCGGGCCGGCGCCGATGCCGATCGTGGGAATGGTCAACCGCTCGGTGATGACCTGCGCCACGCGATCGGGAATCGCCTCGAGCACGATGGCGAAACAGCCTGCCTGCTGCATCGCCAGCGCGTCCTTGAGCAGCTGGGCGCCGGTCTGGGCGCTCTTGCCCTGGACCTTGAAGCCGCCGAGCTTGGAAACCAGTTGCGGGGTGAGCCCGATATGGGCCATGACCGGAATTCCGGCGCGCACGACCGCCGCCGCGATCGGCGCGAACTCCTCGCCGCCCTCGATCTTCACGACGTCGGCGCCGCCTTCCTTGACCATGCGCATCGCGTTGTTGATCGCGTCGGCGACCGAGGCGTGATACGCGCCAAGCGGAAGATCGCCGACCAGGATCGCGCGCTTGGCCGCACGCGAGATCGCCTTCGCATGGTGAATCATCTCGTCCATCGTGACCGGCACCGTGCCCGAATATCCCAGTGCGGTCATGCCCAGGGAATCGCCGATCAGGATGCAGTCCACGCCGGAACGGTCGACCAGTTGCGCCGTCGGATAATCCACCGCGGTGACCTGGAAGATCTTCTCGCCACGTTCGACCTTCGCCTGCAGATCGAAGATCGTCAGCTTCTTCGGTGCCGCCGCTTCAGCCATCTCTCCCCCTCTGTCTTGTCCTGGTGCCTCGGTGATACGTTCCGGTGCGCGCAGCTCATCTCTGACCGGTGCGAGCCCTGACTTCTTCGGGGCGCAGCTCGGCGGCGAGCTTGTCGAGCACGCCGTTGACGTACTTGTGCCCGTCGGTGCCGCCGTAGCTCTTCGCCAGTTCGACCGCCTCGTTGATCACCACCTTGTAAGGCGTTTGCGGCTGGCTGGCGAGCTCGAACGCCGCCATCAGCAACAGCGCGTGCTCGACCGGAGAAAGCTCCTGCACCTTGCGGTCCAGATGAGGTTGCAGCCTGGCTCGAAGCGTCTCCGCGTCCCGTAGCGTTCCGCGCAGCAGCGTTTCCAGGAACTTGCGGTCGGCAGCCCCGTACTCCTCGCGTTCGGCGAGCTGCGCCAGCAGCTCCTCGGCGCTCGATGCGTTGAGCAGCCACTGGTAGACGGCCTGCAGGCCCAGCTCGCGCGAGCGTCGTCTAGCGCCTTTCATCGATGTCCTTCAGCAGCCGGGCCATCTCCACTGCGACTCGTGCGCAGTCGGCGCCCTTCTGCGACGCACGCACCGCAGCCTGCTCCTCGGTATCGCAGGTCAGAATGCCGTTGGCGATGGGAATGCCCGCGTCGAGCTGCACCGAGGCGATGCCGGCGGCCGACTCGTTGGCGACCACCTCGAAATGATACGTCTCGCCGCGGATGACCGCGCCCAGCGCGATCAGCGCGTCGAACTGTTCGGTGTTGGCAAGCTTCTGCAACGCCAGCGGCACTTCGAGAGCACCCGGAACCGTGGCGATCGTCACGTCGGCCGCACGCACTCCGAGCCTGTCCAGCTCGGCGAGGCAAGCCTGGAGCAGCGTCTCGCCCGGCTGCGCGTTGAAACGCGCCACCACGATGCCGATGCGCAACCCGCGGCCATCCCGGCTCGGCTCGAATCTGAAGCTCCCGTTACCGCCTGCCATCACTGCTCCTCGCCGTCAAGGCTTTTCCCGCGGCTGGACGTAGCCGGTCACTTCGAGATCGAAGCCGGCCATGCTCGGCATCCGGCGCGGCGTGGCCAGCAGCTTCATGCGCTTGACCCCGAGATCGCGCAGAATCTGCGCGCCCACGCCGTAGGTCCTAAGGTCCACCGGAGGCGCCTGGTCGAAGTCCTCGCCGGTGGCGGCGAGCCGCTCGAGCAACTGCGCGCCGGTCTCGGTGCGATGCAGCAGCACGATCACGCCGGCGGGTGCGGCGGCGATGGCGCGCAGCGCGTCGTTCAGGTTCCAAGAATGCGCGGTGCTTTGTGCGTCGAGCAGATCGGCCACCGACAGCGGCTCGTGCACCCGCACCAGGACCTCCTCGTGCGCAGCCGGCGCTCCATGCACCAGCGCCAGGTGGGCATCATGCGCGATGACATCCCGGTAGGCGACCAGGGTGAACCGGCCGAAGACGGTCGTGATGTCACGCTGCGTCACCCGTTCGATCAGCGATTCGGTGCGACTGCGGTAATGGATGACGTCGGCGATGGTGCCGATCTTCAATCCGTGGCGGCGCGCGAACTCGACGAGGTCCGGCAGCCGCGCCATGGTCCCGTCGTCCTTCATGATCTCGCACAGTACCGCCGCGGGATACAGTCCCGCCAGGCGCGCCAGATCGCAGCACGCCTCGGTATGACCGGCGCGCATCAGCACACCGCCTTCCTGCGCGATCAGCGGAAACACATGGCCCGGCTGAACGATATCCTCCGGCCGGGCGCCCGGGCTGGACGCCACCTTGATGGTGTGAGCGCGGTCCGCCGCCGAAATGCCCGTGGTCACGCCCTGCGCGGCCTCGATGGACACCGTGAAATTGGTGCCGTGCACCGAGCGGTTGCGCGCGGTCATCGGCGAAAGGTTGAGGCGGCGCGCATGCTCCCCGGTGATGGGCATGCAGATCAGGCCGCGGCCGTGCTTGGCCATGAAGTTGATCTTCTCCGCCGTAGCGAACTGCGCCGCGAAGACCAGATCGCCTTCGTTCTCGCGGCTCTCGTCGTCGACCAAAATCACCATCCGGCCGGCGCGGATCTCGTCGATGATTTCGGGAATGGAACTGATGGCGTCTTTCACGGCCGGTCGCTGGTCAGAAGCCGATCGACGTAGCGGGCGATCGGGTCGACTTCCAGATTGACCCGGCTGCCCGGGGCAAGCTGCTTCAGGTTGGTCATTTCGAGCGTATGCGCAATGAGATTGACCGTGAAGACTTCGCGCGTGACGCGGTTGACCGTCAGGCTCACGCCGTTCATCGCGATCGATCCTTTCCCCGCAATGAAGCGTCCGAGCGCCGGCGGAAACCGCACGCTCACGCTCCGATTGGCCTCGCCGCCTTCGACATCGATCACCTCACCCACTGCATCGACATGCCCCGTGACGAGGTGGCCACCGAGCCGGTCCGAGAGTTTGAGCGCCTTTTCCAGATTGACCACCGCGCGCTCGCGGAACCCGGCGGTGACGCGCAGCGTCTCGGGCGAGACGTCGAAGCCAAGGGTTTTGCCCTCCAGCGCGGTCACGGTCAGGCACACGCCGTCCACGCATACGCTGTCCCCGATCGCGATATCGGACAAGTCCAGCGCGCCAACCTCCACCCGCAGAGCCGCTCCGGCGCTCGACATCCGCAGCCGGGCGACCGTTCCAAGAGCCTGCACGATCCCGGTGAACATCGCTATCGGCGAAAACGCGCGATCACCCTGAGGTCCGCACCCACGTGGCGCAGGTCACGTACCTCCAGCCTCGGCGCATCTTCCAGCCGGTGCACTTCTTCCAGATCCAGGATGCCGCGTCCCTGCGCGCCCAGGAGCATGGGCGCGTAGTAGATGACCAGCTCGTCGACCAGCCCGGCGCGGTGCAGCGCGCTGTTGAGGTTGACCCCGGCTTCCACCGTGACTTCGTTGATGCCGCGCCCGGCCAGCTCGGCGGCGAGCCGCTCCAGATCGACCTTTCCCTGGGCATTGGGCAGGATCACGATATCCGCGCCGCGCGCCCGGACCTCGCGGATGCGCTGCGCGTCCTGCGTCGCGGTCGCGACCAGCACCCCCCCATCTCCGAAAATCCTCGCTTCCGGGCGGATCCGCAGCCGGCTGTCGACCACGATGCGCAGCGGCTGGCGCGTGGTTTGCACCTCGCGCACGTTGAGCCGCGGATCGTCGTCGCGCAGCGTGCCGATGCCAGTCATGACCGCGCAGGAGCGCGCCCGCCAGTGATGCGCGTCGCGCCGTGCGCCCGGTCCAGTGATCCATTGCGAGACTCCATTGTCCAGCGCGGTGCGGCCGTCCAGCGCGGCGGCGATCTTGAGCCGCAGCCAGGGGCGCCCGCGGTTCATGCGCGCGACGAAGCCGATGTTGAGCTCGCGCGCCTGAGCCTCCATGACGCCGACCTCGACCTCGATCCCGGCCGCGCGCAACCGGTCGATGCCGCTGCCCGAAACCTGCGGGTTGGGATCCTGCATCGCCGCAACTACCCGTTTGACCTGCGCCGCGATCAGCGCATCGACGCACGGCGGCGTGCGTCCATGATGGGTGCACGGCTCCAGCGTTACATACACCGTGGCGTCGCGCGCGCGGGAACCCGCGGCGGCCAGTGCGTGCACCTCGGCGTGCGGCTCGCCCGCGCGACGGTGCCATCCTTCGCCCACGACCTCGCCGTCGCGCGCAATGAGGCAGCCCACCCGGGGATTCGGCGTAGCCGTGTACAGCCCCTGCTCCGCCAGACGCAGCGCGCGTGCCATGAAGGCAAAATCGTCCGCCGTCACGCCCATCAGCGGCCCTTGCGGCGCGCGGCCGGCCTTTGTACTTCCCTGATCGCGTCGCGAAAGTCGTCGACGTCCTGGAAGCTGCGGTAGACCGAAGCGAAACGGATGTACGCCACCTTGTCCAGCTTGTACAGCTCCTTCATGACCATCTCGCCGACCCTGCGCGACTCCACTTCGCGTTCGCCGAGCGAGAGCAGGCGCTGCTTGATGCGCTCGACCGCCTCTTCCACCAGCTCGGCCGATACCGGCCGTTTGTGCACGGCACGCTGGAAACCGGTGCGCAGCTTCTCCTCGCTGAACTCCTCGCGCATGCCGTTCGATTTCACGATCTGAGGCATGCGCAGCTCCACCGTCTCGTAGGTCGTGAAGCGCTTGTCGCAAGCCGGGCAGCGACGGCGCCGGCGCACGCTGTCGCCGACCTCGGACACGCGCGAGTCCACCACCTGGGTATCTTCGTGTTTACAGAAGGGGCAGCGCATGGGCGCACAGGATGAAGGATGAAGAGTGAAGGATGAACGCAGCTTCACGGCCGCGGCGCGCGCTGGACGCACCAGAACAAAGGCCGATAGACGGCGTGCGGCCCGGGCTGTCCGCGCCACATGAGCTGCGCCGTACCGCGAGCCTCAGTTCATCCCCCATCCTTCCGCCTTCATCGCGGGTTTGCGTACACCGGAAACTTGCGGCACAGCGCGATCACCTCCTCCCTGACCCGCGCGATGACCTTCTCGTCGTGCGGGGCATCGAGCACGTCCGCGATCAGATGTCCGAGCCGCTCCGCCTCCAGCTCGGTGAAGCCGCGCGTGGTCATGGCCGGAGAGCCGAGCCGGATGCCGCTGGTGACGAAAGGCTTCTCGGGATCGTTCGGGATCGCGTTCTTGTTCACGGTGATGTGCGCCTGGCCCAGCACGCGCTCGGCGTCCTTGCCCGTGATCTGCTTGGCGCGAAGATCGACCAGGAACAGATGGCAGTCGGTGCGGCCCGAAACGATCCGCAGGCCCCGCTTGTCCAGCACCTTGGCCATGACGCGGGCGTTCGCGATGACCTGCTCCTGGTAGCGCCTGAACTCGGGGCTTTGCGCCTCCTTGAAGGCGACCGCCTTCGCGGCGATCACATGCATCAGCGGACCGCCCTGGGTACCCGGAAAGATCGTGGAGTTGATCTGCTTCTCGTAGTCGGCCTTGCCGAGGATGAGGCCGCCGCGCGGCCCGCGCAGCGTCTTGTGCGTGGTGCTGGTGACGAAGTCCGCGTGTGCCACCGGGCTGGGATACAGACCGGCGGCCACCAGCCCCGCGTAGTGCGCCATATCCGCCATCAGATAGGCGCCCACCGCCTCCGAGATTTCCGCGAAGCGCTTCCAGTCGATCACCAGCGAGTAGGCCGAGGCGCCGGCCACGATCATCTTGGGCCGGTGCTCGCGCGCCAGCTTCTCGACCTGGTCGTAGTCGATTTCCTCCTTCTCGTTCAGCCCGTAGCTCACGACGTGGAACAACCGGCCGCTGAAGTTGACCGGGGAGCCGTGCGTGAGATGTCCGCCGTGGGCCAGCGACATGCCCAGGATGGTGTCGCCCGGCTCCAGGACGCAGAGGTAGACCGCCGCGTTGGCCTGGCTGCCGGAATGCGGCTGCACGTTGACGACCTCGGCCTTGAAGAGTGCTTTGGCGCGTTCGATGGCGAGCTTTTCCGCAACGTCCACGAACTCGCACCCGCCGTAGTAGCGCTTGCCCGGATAACCTTCCGCGTACTTGTTGGTCAGCACCGAACCCTGCGCTTGCAGCACCCGCGGGCTGGCGTAGTTTTCGGAGGCGATCAGCTCGATGTGATCCTCCTGTCGCCTGCGCTCCGACTCGAGCGCGAACCACAGTTCCGGGTCGAAGTCCTCGATGTTTTCCTTGGCGGTGAACATGGCAGCGGTCGACTGAAAAACCGGCGAAGTTTAGCACCTTGCAGCGCAACAGCCGCGCTTCCCGGCAAAGGCTTGGGTTAAACTTCGCCGCACCAAGGATCCATAACAACGCCCGGCGCGGTCCGGGCATCCTCCTGGGGAGACGTCATGCCGAAAACCATTCTGAGCAAGTTGGTCTGGGCGGGTATTGCCGTTCTCGGCGCCTCGGCCATCGGCGGCATCGCGATCCATCGCGGCGAGTCGATCAACGCCATTTGGTTCATCGTCGCCGCGATCTGCACTTACCTGGTCGCGTTCCGTTTTTACAGCGCCTGGATCTGCGCCAAGGTGCTGGTGCTCGACAGCACGCGCGCCACACCGGCCGAGCGCTTCAACAACGGCCGCGATTTCGTCCCAACCAACAAATGGGTGGTCTTCGGGCATCACTTCGCCGCGATCGCCGGCCCGGGCCCCTTGATCGGGCCGACGCTGGCCATGCAGTTCGGCTATCTGCCCGGCACGCTGTGGATTCTGGTGGGCGCCGTCCTGGGCGGCTGCGTCCAGGACATGGTCATCATGTTCTGCTCCACGCGCCGCGACGGCCGCTCGCTCGGCCAGATGGCGCGCGACGAACTCGGCCCGATCGGGGGCTGGGCGGCGCTGATCGGCACCATGATGATCATGATCATCCTGATCGCCGTGCTCGGGCTGGTGATCGTCAACGCGATGTACAAGAGCCCGTGGGCCACCGCCACCGTGCTGGGCACCATTCCGGTCGCGATGCTGATCGGCATCTACATGCGCGGCATCCGTCCCGGGCGGGTGCTGGAGGGCACGTTGATCGGCATCGTGCTGCTGGTGGTGTGCGTGCTGGGCGGAGGCTGGGTGGACCACAACGAGGCACTGCGCGGCTATTTCGACTGGTCGAAGATGGGCTGCGCCTGGTTCGTGATGGTCTACGGCTTCGCCGCAGCGGTGCTGCCGGTCTGGCTGTTGCTCGCTCCACGCGACTATCTGTCCACGTTCCTCAAGCTCGGCGTGGTGTTCATGCTGGCGATCTCCATCATGATCATCGCCCCCGAGGTGAAGATGCCCTATCTCACCGAGTTCGCCCGAACCGGCATGGGGCCGATCTTCAAGGGCGACCTGTTCCCGTTCGTGTTCATCACCATCGCCTGCGGCGCCATCTCCGGTTTCCACTCGCTGGTGTCCTCCGGCACCACGCCGAAGCTGCTCGCCAACGAAAAGGAAATCCGCATGATCGGCTACGGTTCGATGGCGCTGGAGTCCTTCGTGGCCATCATGGCGGTGATCGCCGCCACCGTGCTCGATCCGGGCGTGTACTTTGCGATCAACAGCCCGGCGGGGGTGGTCGGCAAGGAAGCCGCGGCGGCCGTGGCCACGATCTCGTCCTGGGGCTTCCCCGTCACCGTCGAGCAGATGGCGGCGCTCGCCAAAGAGATGGGCGAAGCCACGCTCTTCGCCCGCACCGGCGGCGCGCCTTCGCTCGCGGTGGGCATGGCGACCATCTTCTCGACCACCTTCGGCGGAACCATGCTCGCGGTCTGGTACCACTTCGCGATCATGTTCGAGGTGCTGTTCATCCTCACCACGCTGGACGCCGGCACGCGCGTGGGCCGCTTCATGCTGCAGGATCTGGGCAAGCACTTCTGGAAGCGCTTCGGCAACGTGTCCTCCTATCCGATGACCGTGCTGTCGAGCCTGATCTTCGTCTCGGCGTGGGGTTATTTCCTCGTGCAGGGCGTGCGCGACCCGCTGGGTGGCGTGAACATCCTGTGGCCGCTGTTCGGGATCTCCAACCAACTGCTCGCCGGCATCGCGCTGACGGTCGCCACCGGCATCATCATCAAGATGGGCCGCGCCAAGTACGCCTGGGTCACCGGGCTGCCGCTCACCTGGCTCGCGATCGTGTGCACCTGGGCGGCGTGGGAAAAGGTCTTCAGCCCGAACCCGGCGGTGGGCTTCCTGGCCGGCGCGGCCGACATGGCGGCCAAGCTGGCCGCCGGCACGCTCACGCCCGAGCAGGCGGCGGTGGCGCCGCAACTCATCATCGGGCAGCGCATCGACGCCGCGCTCGCGCTGCTGTTCGCGATCATTCTCTGGGTGGTGATCATCGACATGCTGCGCATGTCGCTGCGCATCCGCGCCGGCAGGCCGGTGCTGCCGCTGTCCGAGTCCCAATACATCAGGACTCAGCTCGACGCCAGCATGGTGACCAGCTCGCTGCACGCGTGATGGAGGCGATCGTGACCGGACCGTTGCGTTCCTTCTGGCGGTTTCTGCGCCAGGCCAGCGGCGACGACGCTTACGAGCGCTACCTCGCCCATCATCGCGCGCACCATCCCGGGCAGCCACCGCTGACCCGTGCAGACTATTTCAGGTTCTGCCAGGAGCAGAAGTGGAGCAAGCTCTCGCGATGCTGCTAGCGCAGCATCGGGTGGGAGGCTTGAGCAGTCACGTCGCCACGCGAGACGAAGGGCAGCGGCCGCCGCATGCCTCATGCCTCGGCGCGCTTTCGGGCGCTTTAGCGGAACCAGACGACGATGCCGACGGAGAACAGGTGGATGTCTTCCTCTCCGGTGTCGTCGTCTCCGAAGTCCGGGAAGAAGTCCCATTCGGCGCGGATGCCCAGGTTGCCGCCGATCGCGAACTGGGCACCCAGACCGATGGTGACGTCCACGCCGTCATCGCTTGCCGAGCCTGGAGCGCCGGCCACGATTCCGCGGGTGTCGAGATTCCAGAAGGACAACCCCGCCTTGCCGAACAGCGCCCCTTCGCGAAACGGCAGGATTCCGACCCCTTGAACCGTCATCGCGCTGGCTTGGAACTTCAGGTCGAAGGGGGTGCCGAGGAAGCTGCCCCTGCCCGAGATCTCGCCCAGATTTACGTACGCCGCCTCGGCCGCGAAGTTGGCGTTGAACTGGTACCCGGCGAAGAGCTTGAACCCCGCGTCCTGGTCCTCGCAGTCGATGAGGGTCACCCCGGGCTCGTCGTCGCAGAAATCCGATGCCATCGACGCTCCGACGCTGGCCCCGATGTAGCCGCTGCCGGCGCTTTGCGCGCCGGCCCATTGAGGAAAGGCCAAGCCGGTCGCGACCAGCAGCGGCAACGCGCGGCGTATCACACTGTTGAGCATAGTGGCCTCCGTTCTGGTGAGCGTGGGCGCGCATCGGGCATGACATGACCGCGCGCCGTCCGCCGTCGCTATCTTGCGTCCGAACATCGTGAAAGCCAACCCGGTCCGGTATTCGATCCGTCCTTCGAACCCCGAAGCACACCTCTTCTCGGTCACCTGCACTGTCGCACTGCCCGATCCGGCCGGGCAGCGCCTTTCGCTGCCCACCTGGATTCCCGGCAGCTATCTGATCCGGGAGTTCGCCCGCCACATCGTTCACATCTCGGCACGGGGCGGACGACGCCCGGCGGCTCTGGAGAAGATCGACAAGAACACCTGGGTCGCGGAACCGGTTGAAGGCCCGCTGACCATCCAGTACGAGGTGTATGCCTTCGATTCCTCGGTGCGCGGCGCCTACCTGGATACCCGGCGCGGCTTCTTCAACGGGCCGTGCCTCTTCCTCAAGGTCCACGGGCGGGAGGACCAGCCGCACGAGGTGCAACTCCTGCCGCCGCGCGGCGCGCGCTATGGCCGCTGGCGCGTGGCGACCGCGATGCGCGCGACCGACGCCGATCGGCGCCGTTACGGGGTTTATCGCGCCGCGGACTACCAGGAGCTGATCGATCATCCGGTGGAGATGGGGGAGTTTTCGCTCGTGACCTTTCGCGCTGCGGGGGTGGCGCACGATCTGGTGATCTCCGGCCGCCATGACGCCGATTTAGATCGTCTCGCCCGAGATCTGAAGCGCTTGTGCGAGACGCAAATCGCGTTCTGGGGCGAGGCGCCGGTGGATCGTTACATTTTCCTGGTCAATGCGGTCGACGAAGGCTACGGTGGCCTGGAGCACAGCGCCTGCGCTGCGCTGCTCTGCGGCCGCGACGATCTGCCGCGCCGCGGGTTGCGCGAGCCCGACGAGCGGTACCGGACTTTTCTCGGCCTGGCGAGCCATGAGTATTTCCACACCTGGAACGTCAAGCGCATCAGGCCCGCGGCCTTCACCCCGTACGATCTGGACCGCGAAAACTACACGCGTAGCCTGTGGGCCTTCGAAGGCATCACCTCCTACTACGACGACCTTCTGCTCCGGCGCGCCGGGCTCATCTCCGAACAGACCTACCTCGAAATCCTGGGCAGCACCATCACGCAGGTCCTGCGCGGGCCAGGCCGCCGCAGGCAGACGGTGGCCGATTCAAGCTTCGATGCCTGGATCAAGTACTACCGCCCGGACGAGAACACGCCCAACGCGGTGGTGAGCTACTACCAGAAGGGGAGCCTGATCGCCTTGTGCCTCGATCTGCTGATCCGCGAGCGCAGCGGCGGGCGCCGCTCGCTCGACCATGTCATGCGCGCCTTGTGGCGCCGTCATGGCCGCAGCGGGGTTGCGGTTCCCGAGGACGGCGTGGAGCAGCTCGCGGAGGAAGTGACGGGACTGCGCCTGAAGGGTTTTTTCGATCTGGCGCTGCGCTCGACCGCGGAGCTGCCGCTGGCGCGGCTGTTGCGCACCGTGGGCATCGAAATGGTGTTGCGCCCGGCCGAATCGGCGTCCGACCGCGGTGGCAAGCGCGCAACCCGGCCGCAAGCGGAACTGGCGGTGCGCGCCGACCTGGGCGCTCGCATCCGCGCCGAAGGCGGCGAGCTGCGCGTGACCCACGTGCTGGATGGCGGCGCCGCACAGCGCGCCGGCCTTTGCGCCGGCGATGTCATCTTCGCGCTCGACGGCCTGCGCGTGACCGGCAAGAACTTGGAAGAGCGGCTTGCGCGCCTGCGCGCCGGCCAACGATGTCGCCTGCACGCCTTTCGCCGCGACGAGCTGATGAGCTTCGACGTGCGCTTCCCGCGGCCGCCGAGCGACACCTGCGTGCTGGTCCCGATCACCGACCGGCAGGCCGAACGCCGGCGCCGCGCGTGGCTCAAGAGGGCATGAGCCGCCACGACACCTGAAAAGGCAAGCGAAAGGCGTGCGGGCGTTTGCGATTCTGCGGGCCCTGGCGCATGGGATCTGCGGGTGCGTATTCCGCAAGCCACTCACTGCAACTGCCCGGGTCTTCTGGGTGCCTTCGTGCCCTGCTGGTCGATCTGCTTTCTTTGGGTCGTTTTGGCGATTCAACGTTCTGCAGCGATGCGCACGCCGACCTTGGTGATCTTGCGCCCCTCCAGTTCGCGCACCACCAGCTCCAGCGGCCCGAGGCGCATGCGGTCGCCCACCACGGTGCGGCCGCGGAAACGCCAGTCGAGATACTGCGCGAGCGTCCTCGCGCGCAGCGACTCCGGCACCGCAACGCCATAGACCTCCGCCAACTCGCCCAACGTGGCTTCGCCGGTCAGGGTGAAGCTGCCGTAGTACTGCGCCTGTTCGGTTTCCTCGAAGTCGTCCGCCGGCACGAACAGGCGCTCCAGCACTGGAATCTCGTGGTCCCCGGTGATCACGTACAACAGGTCGCCGGCGGCGACCTGCGCGTGTCCGATGTCGTCGAGCGCCCGGCCGTCGCGGAACACGGCCGCCACCCGGGCGTCCGCCGGAAGCTCGAGATGCGCAACCTTGCGGCCGATCGCCTCGCTGGCCGGGCTCACGCGCCATGCGAGCAGACGCAGACCCGCCTTGCCCGGAACGATCAGCCGTTCCGAAAACAGCGGCTCGTGCTCGGTGGGCAGCTTCAGGCGCAACCACGCAGCCAACGGCGCGACGCTCCATCCCTGGATGATGAGCGAGGTCAGCACCACGAAGAACGCCACGTTGAAATAGATCTGCGCCTCCTCCAGCCCGCCCAGCACCGGGAAGATCGCGAGCACGATCGGCACCGCACCGCGCAAGCCGACCCAGGCGATGAACAGCTGCTCGCGCCAGGGAAACTTGAACGGCAGCAGGGAGAGCCACGCGGCCAGCGGGCGCGCGACGAAGATCAGCACGAGCGCGATGAACAGCGCGTCCATCGCGGAAGGAACCAGGGCGCTCGGCGTGACCAGCAGCCCCAGCAGCACGAACATCGTGATCTGCGCCAGCCAGGCCAGACCGTCCTGCACCTTGAGGATATTGTCGATCGCATGCACCCGGCTGTTGCCGAGCACCAGTCCGGCGAGATAGATCGCGAGGAAGCCGCTGCCTTCGACCAGAACCGTGGCGGCGTAGATGCACAGGCCGCCGGCTGCGGCGAGCAGGGGGTACAGGCCGAGCGTCAGGCTGACGCGCTCGATTAGCGCGGCGAGCAGCTTGCCCCCGAGCAGGCCGACGCCTGCCCCGATCCCGAACTGAACGATCAGTTCGCCGAGCACGCCGATCCCCAGGCTGCGTCCGCCGGTGTTGATCGCCTCGATGAACACCAGCGTGAGGAACACGGCCATCGGGTCGTTGCAGCCGGATTCGATCTCCAGCGTCGCTCCGACCCGCTGCTTCAACCGCATGCCGCGCGCATGCAGCAGGGAAAACACGGCGGCCGCGTCGGTGGAGCCGACGATGGCACCGATCAGCATGCCCTGCATCCAGTCCATGTCGAGCACCCAAGCCGCTGCCGCTCCAACCGTTCCCGCGGTGAGAATCACGCCCAGCGTGGCCAGCGAGAGCGCCGGGCGCAGCCCGACGCGGAAAGTATCGGTGTGCGTGCGCACGCCGCCGTCGAACAGGATGACGGCGAGCGCCACCGTGGCGACGATGTAGGCGGCATCGAAGTTGTGGAACCGGATGCCGCCCGGCCCGTCCTCGCCGGCCAGCATGCCGACCGCGAGAAACACCAGCAGCAGCGGCGCGCCGGTGCGATTGGCGATGAGGCTCGCCAGCACGGCGCTCACCACCAGCAGGGCACCGACGAAAATGGCCTGGTTAGCGAACTCCACGTTTCCGGATCGGATGTCCTCGTGTTCCGCGCTTCGCGCCGGATTCAGCTTCCAATGTCTGCGACCGGTGCCGGCCGCCAGCGCAGCAGGCGGCGTTCGACGAACGTCACGATCCTGTCCAGGATGAGCGCGCAGGCGGTCAGGACGATGACGCCGGCGAATACCGTGTTGATGTCGAACACGCCCTCGGCCTGCAGGATGAGATAACCCATTCCCCGGGCCGAGCCCAGATACTCGCCGACCACCGCGCCCACGAAGGCCATTCCCACCGAGGCGTGCAGGCTGGAGAACACCCAGCCGGCAGCGCTGGGGACGTACACGTAACGCAGCAACTGGCGCTTGTCCGCACCCAGCATGCGCGCGCTGGCGATCAATACCGGGTTCACTTCGCGCACCCCGTGATAGACGCTGAAGAACACGATGAAGAACACCAGCGTCACTCCGAGCAGCACCTTGGACCAGATGCCCAGCCCGAACCAGACCGCGAAGATCGGCGCGAGGATCACCCGCGGCATGGAATTGAGCGCCTTGATGTAGGGATCCAGCAGCGCGGAAGCCGTCTCGGACAACGCCAGCCACAGACCGGCTGCCACGCCCAGGATGGTTCCCATCGCGAACGCCAGCACCGTCTCCAGCAAGGTGACGCCCAGATGGGGCCAGATCCTGCCGCTGGCGAACCATTCCCAGATCCGCTGCAGCACGACCAGCGGCTCGCCGAAGAAAAACGGAGGCAGCCATCCGACGCGGGTCAGCGCGTGCCACAGCGCGAACAGGCCAAAGAGCAGGAGCGCCTGGTACAGGGGCAGCCAGCGCGGTCTCATGCGGGCGTGGCCTCGAACGAACGCCCGTGCCCGCGCGCGCGATCGTTGCCCGCGAGCACACCGCCCCGGCTTGCGCGCGCGCTCATGGCGCCGCTCCTGCACGGTGTGCCTTCAGCACTTGCTGCTTGAGCACCCGCCAGATCGCACCATGCAGCTCGAGGAATCGCGCGGTCAGCCTTACCTCGGACACATCGCGCGGCCGCGCCAGATCGATGCGAAATTCCTCGAGCGGCCGGCCGGCCGGGCCGGCCGACAACACCACCACGCGGTCCGAGAGCGCGATCGCTTCTTCGATGTCGTGCGTGACGAACACGACCGACTTGCGATCCTGCGACCACAAGGCGAGCAGCTCGTTCTCCATCAGGCTGCGGGTCTGTACGTCGAGCGCGGAGAACGGCTCGTCCATCAGGAGAATCTTGGGGTCGAGGATCAGCGTCTGCGCCAGGGCCACTCGCTTGCGCATGCCACCCGAAAGTTCGTGCGGGTATTTCGCGCCATGACCCGACAAGCCGACTCTGGCGAGCCACGCGTCCGCCCGCTCGACCGCCTCGGCTCTGCCCGCCCCGCACAGCAGCGGCCCGAGCATCACGTTCTCGCGGGCCGTGCGCCACGGCAGCAGCGAATCGCTCTGAAACAGGTAGCCCGCGTGCCGGTTCAGTCCGGCGAGCGGCGTCCCCAGCACCGTGACCGATCCGGCGGTCGGCGCGAGCAACCCGGCGGCCACGTTGAGCAGGGTGGACTTGCCGCAACCGGTCGGACCGACCAGCGAGACGAACTCGCCTTCTTCGACCGCGAGGCTGGCCTGTGCCACTGCGGTGTAGGCGGCGCCGTTTCTTCCTGGAAAAGTGCAGGTGATGCGGTCGAGGACCAGAGCGCTTTGCGCCATCTTCAGCCCGGCGCTCATCGCGCAGCGCGCACAAGGGCGCTGCGGCTCGGGAATTGACCGGCCGGCACGAGCGTCGAATCCATCGTCCCGAATTCTAGCCGACGGCCCATCCGGGCACGACCGGTATACTGCGCGTCATTCAACGGGCGCAGCCATGGCACGGGGCATGAGACCGCGGGCTTCGGACTCCTTCACCGATGTCGAAGTCGAGGCTTTGACCGAAAGGGGGCGCGCGCCTGCGCCGGCCAGAGGAACCCACTGAGTGTTCCGAGCCGGCGGACTAAGCACAAGACGGAGCAGACGCGATGGCTGGTTCGATGGGTTCGTACGACTACATCATCGTGGGCGCCGGGTCAGCCGGCTGCGTGCTGGCGAACCGTCTGAGCGCCGATCCGGGCATGAGCGTGCTGCTCATCGAAGCGGGCGGGAAAGACGACTACTTCTGGATCCCGATCCCGGTGGGTTACCTGTTCACCATCGGCAATCCGCGCACCGACTGGATGTATCGCACGGAGCCCGAGGACGGGCTGAACGGACGTTCGATCGGCTACGCCCGAGGCAAGGTCATGGGCGGCTGCACGTCGATCAACGCCATGATCTACATGCGCGGACAGAAGAGCGACTACGATGACTGGGCCGCACGGGGCAACCGCGGCTGGACCTGGGAGGAAGTGCTGCCCTATTTCAAGCGCATGGAGGACTATGTCCACGGCGCGGATCAGTTCCATGGCGCCGGCGGCGAGCTGCCGGTCCAGGAGCGGCGCGTGAGCTGGGAGATCCTCGAAGCCTGGCGCGAGGCCGCGGAGGAATGCGGCATTCCCAAGATCACGGAATTCAACCGGGGAGACAACTTCGGCAATGCCTATTTCCAGATGAACCAGCGCAACGGCGTACGCTGGAATGCGGTACGCGCGTTTCTGCGGCCGATCAGGCGGCGCAGGAATCTGCACATCCTCGACCAGGCGCATGTTCAGCGTGTCCTCATCGACGCGCGCGGCGGAGTCAGGCGCGCAACCGGCGTGGAGCTGCGCTTGTCCAACGGGCAGCTGCGCAGCGCCGAGGCCAAGCGCGAGGTCCTGCTGGCGGCGGGTGCGATCGGATCTCCGCAGATCCTCCAGCTCTCCGGGATCGGTCCAGGCCCATTGCTGCAGCAATGCGGCATCCAGGTGGTGCACGACCTGCCCGGAGTCGGCGAAAACCTTCACGATCATCTGCAGATCCGCCTGCAGTACAAGGTCGCCAACACCGTCACGCTCAACGACCGCGCGCGCGGCGTCCTCGGCCGGATCGCCATGGGTCTGGAGTATTGCCTGTTGCGCACCGGCCCGCTGACCATGCCGCCCTCGCAGCTCGGCGCCTTCGGCAAGAGCGATCCTTCGCAGCCTTCGGCGAACATCGAATGGCACGTGCAGCCGCTGTCGCTGGACAGGTTCGGCGAACCGCTGCACCGCTTCTCCGCCATCACCCCGTCGGTGTGCAATCTGCGGCCCACGAGTCGCGGTTATGTCAGGATCAAGAGCCCGGACCCGCTGGCACATCCGGCGATCAAGCCGAACTATCTCTGCACCGAAGAAGACCGCCGCGTGGCGGTGGATTCGATCCGCATCACGCGCCGTATCATGTCGGCCAGAGCGCTCGCCCGCTTTCAACCCCGGGAGTTCCGCCCGGGGCCGGAAGCGCAGTCGGACGAAGAGCTGATCCGCGCCGCAGGCGATCTCGGCACGACCATCTTCCATCCCGTCGGCACATGCAAGATGGGCAGCGATCCCCTGGCGGTCGTCGACGACCGGTTGCGCGTGCACGGCGTCCGGAATCTGCGCGTGATCGACGCGTCGGTCATGCCGCGGATCACCTCCGGCAATACCAACGCGCCGACGATGATGATCGCCGAAAAGGGCGCGGAGTTCGTCAAGCGCGACCGCGGCTTCGCCTGAGCCCGCGCACCGCCTACCATCCTGGAGCTCCGATGGAAACCGTCCAACCCAGGGAGTCGTTGATCAGCGTTGCCAATCTGGTCTATGGCCTGCACAGCCTGAGCATTGCGATCGGCGTGCTCGGCGCCTGGACCATCGTGGGAGCGTTCGTCTTCGGCATCCCGTCGATCGTCGCGGTCATCGTCAACTACGTGAAGCGGGACGAAGCCTCGGGTACCTGGCTGGAGTCGCACTTCCGATGGCAGATCAGGACGTTCTGGTTCGCGCTGCTGTGGTGCCTGATCGCGGCGCTGCTCGCCGTCACCATTGTCGGCATTCCCCTGGCGTGGGCCGTGCTCGTCGTTGCCGGCATCTGGGTGATCTACCGGGTGGTCCGCGGCTGGCTGGCCCTGGCGGACCGAAGAGCGCTGAACGTTCCCGCGGCGTGATGTCCGCTCGCCTTCGCGCCGCGGCGCTCGCCGCACTGTGCCTGAGCGCCGCAGGCTCGCGCGCCGAGGATCTCTTTGTACTGCGCTCGGGCCTGAACGAAGTGGTGCTCATCGATCGCGCGAGCATCGTGCGCAAGGGCTCCCGCGCTCGCGCTTGGGTGGTCGAGCGCAAGGAAGGCGGGGGCGGGGCCAACACGGAAAGCCGCAGCCTTTACGTGTTCGACTGCGCCGCGCGCACGCTCGGCGTGGCCGGGCGCGAGGACGGCGCAGGGGCGGCCGCGTCGCTCAGCCCGCCGCGCTCCGGCCTGGAACAGACCCTGATCGCCTACGCCTGCGGCCGGTGATCAGGCGAGTTCCGCCTGCAGTTTCGCGAGGAAAGCGCGAATGCGCTTGGCGTTCTGGCCCAAGTCGCTGCGTCCCACCCGCGACTTGGAACGAACGTCCACCTGGGTCCCGTCGGAGTTGGTGGTGATGCGCACCACCACGTCGTCCTTGAACCCGTAGAGCAGCGAAGTGTCGGTGGCCTCGATCCGCATCTCCTGAGGACTGGCGTCCACCAGCTCCATGCCCATCTTGACAATGACCGCCTTGGCCGCTTCGAAGACCTTTTCCGGAGGGTGGCTCACGACCAGCGGCGCCAGATCGGGGTAGGCCTTGCGCTGCTGCTCCGCCACCTCCGGCCCGTCGTATTCGACCGGGTGGTCGCCCTCTTTCCTCACGTTCTTCACCGCGACGAAGGCGGGGGGATTGCCAAGATCCGTGGTGATGTCGTGAATGTAGGGAACCGAGTCGAGCGTACGCTTCCAGCTCCAGGGCACGTAGAGCGCCAGCGCCGCAACGACCAGGCCGATCGCGCCGAGTACCATCGCCGCGCGCGAGCGGGCCGCGGGGATGAGCAGTCCGGCCGCGATGAGCACCACGGCGGCGGCCGCCCCCCAGAAAGTCCACCGGATGATCGCAAATCCGGTACGGAAATGCCACAGCCCCAGCCGGTAGCCGATGCCGGAAAAGATCATCGCACCGGCACAGATTACCGCCACCGCGAACCCGCCGATCAGCAGCCACTGCGACCGCCGGCTCGGCACTTTCGCCGTCCCCGCTTCCGCGTTCATGTTCACCTCCGTCGATCGGAGCCGCCCGGCTCTCATGATTTTCATGAATTCTAGTCCAGCGCGCGCTGCGCCAGTCAACGCAGGCTGGAGCGGGACGTTAAGCGCGCGTCGCCCTGCGGAGCGAGCTGCTGGCGGCAAGTCACAATCCAAAAGGAGCTAGGACACATGAAACGATTGATCGGTCTGCTGATGGTTACCCTGTTCTGCGCCACCTCCGTCTACACCTTCGCGGCCGACGAGGCGGCGCAGCCAGCCAAACCCGAGCAGCACATGAAGGTCAAGAAACACAGCAAGAAGAAGCAGGAGCACGCGAGAAAAGAAGAAAAGAAGGAAGGCGCACCGGCCGCGACGCCGGCCACACCGGCCACGCCTGCGACGCCCGAGAAGAAGGGCTGATCGCAGCCGCACGGGTCGTTCGATCGGCGGACGACGCGCTCCGCCAACGCACGGGCAGCGCATCTGCGCTGCCCGTTTTCTTTTCCTCGCGCCGCCATTCCAGCGCAAGCCGCACGACAGTCGAGCTCGCGCCGGATCGTTGCGACGTGACGGGAATATGACCGTTCCAATTCCCGCGCGGCATGAAAGCTATGCCGGTCGCCGGGATTCTTTTCCGCTGCCGGCGCACCTATATTGCACTGCGTCAGATGCGCGATGCGCGCACCTTCCGTGACAGGAGGCTTTCATGGAATTGATTCTTGGCAGTCTGCGCGCCCTGATCGCTCGGGCGCTCAGCCGTTGGTACCACGCGAGCGATGCGACCAGGTCCACCGCAAGGAAGCTGGACCAGCGTCTGGGCGAGATCTACAGCCGGACGATGAGCGAGCGGCTTCACTTGTAGGAGTGGCCCATGAAACGAGTGAAATGGCTTGTAACGCTTGCTCTGGCGCTGGGGTTGTCCAACGGCGCCGTCGCGGCACGTGAGGGGGACGAGATCCAGTTCGCCGCTGTGGACTGGAAGTCCTACGAGCGGGTCGCGGACCGCATCACGCTGTGGATGACGCACAGCTATGATCAGACCGTAACCCTGGCGCACGGCTTCTATCCGCACCGCTCGGAGCGAAGGCAGTATCTGATCGATTGCGACAGGCGCACCTACGCGATTGCCCAGTGGTTGCTGACCGACCGCGCCGACGGTGCCGGCCAGGTCGTGTGGCACGCGCGCGTCGAAGACCCGCCGTTTTTCCCGTTCATCGCCGGCAGCTTCGAAGGCGCGGTGTTCCACGCTGCCTGCTCGATCGAACCCACGACCGCGGTCGCCGCGCGCGCCGCTCGGGCATTTCCCGGCGCGCCATCGCCCACCGCCAACTAGCACGCAAACCGGGAGGGCCGCAAGGCCCTCCACCGATTTCGCCTTCCAGACGAACCGAAAAGCACCCGGCGGCCGCTCCGAGCGCAGTTCGTCACGGTCGGCTGCGATCGGCGCACGCGGCAGCGGCAGCGATCCTGCACAATGCCGTCTTCATGACGGCCGCCCATCCGACCCTCTACGCGCTTGCCGCCGCCGCGTTCGTCTCCGGAGCCAACCTGCGGCTCTTCGACGCCCTGCTGCCGACGATCGCGGAGGACTTCGCGGTGCCTGCGACCACCGCTTCGGCCACGGTGACCGCGTTCACGCTGGCCTACGGGCTGTTCCAGCTGGTGCACGGACCGCTCGGCGATCGCATCGGCAAGCTCAAGGTCATCGCTGCCGCCTGCTTCATCGCCGCCGCGGCCTCGGTCGGTTCGGCCACCGCAGGATCACTCGGCACGCTGACCGCGATGCGGTTCATCACCGGAATCGGCGCCGGCGGCATCATTCCGCTCGCGCTGGCCTGGATCGGCGATGCCACCCCTTACGAGCGGCGCCAGGCCACGCTGGGCCGCTTCATCGGCATCGTGCTCCTAGGCCACATTCTCGGTCCGGCGCTGGGCGGACTGTTCGCCCACTTCGTGTCCTGGCGCGCCGTGTTCCATGTGTTCGCGGCCCTGTTTCTCGCGGTGGGCGTGGTGCTCCTGATGCGCAACCGCAAGGCGCCGCTGCCGGTGAGCGCGCGCCGCAGCGGGCTCGTGCGCGGCCACCTCGAACTGCTCAAGGACCACTGGGTCCGCACGGTGCTCGTCACGGTCTGCCTGGAAGGCGCGCTGTTCTACGGCACCTTTGCCTACACCGGGGCCTACCTGAAAGACAAGTTCGACCTGTCCTACTTCACGATCGGGACGATCATTTCCGCCTTCGGCCTGGGCGGCGTGTGCTACAGCCTGCTGGTGCGCTGGCTGTTGCGCCAGCTCGGAGAAACCGGCCTGGTGCTGGGCGGCGGCATCCTGCTGCTGATCTGCTACCTCCTGCTGCCGCTGCTGCCGGCGTGGCAGGCGTTCTTTCCGCTGCTGATCGCCGCCGGCATCGGCTTCTACATGTTCCACAACACCATCCAGACCCGATCGACCGAGATGGCGCCGCACGCGCGCGGCACGGCACTCGCGCTGCACGCCTTCTGCCTGTTCTTCGGCCAGGCGATCGGGGTGGCCATCGTCGGCCGCGGCATCGTCGGGATCGGCTATGGCTGGTGTTTCGCGCTGGCGGGAGTGGCGCTGGCTGTGCTCGGGCGCTTCTTCTCGCGCCGCATTGCCGCTCATCGTTGGGCTGGTTGAAGGGGCTCGTCCCCGGTCCCCGGGTGGTTCGATTGTTCCGTATCGGTTTCACTGCGGATGCGCAACGCACTTGGCGTACAGATCGCCCAGCCTGCCTTCCGGGTCGTAGTTGCGCTTCAGGCGCCGATAGGCCTCACCGTTGTAGATCCGGTCAAAATCCTCGCGTGAGAGAAAGGTGGACGAGTACAGCATCTTCACCCCGCCGCGGGCAAAACATTCGCGGTCCATGATGCGGGTGTACCAGTAGTCGCCCTTTTCCGGCCGCTTCTTCACCTGGCAGTAGCAACCGAGGTTGTAGTACAAGGTGTTCGCCGGCACGGGATAGAGGGTCGGAGAGCGGGGCGTGCGGATCGGCGTGACGATCCACGGTTTTCCTCCCAGATCCACTTCACGCAGCGCAAAGCGCGTCAATTCGGCCGCCTGCTCCCAGGGCACTTCCCAGTCCTGAATCAGCGGTTCCTCCTCGTCCTTGGCTGTCCAAGGCAGCCACTGCAGCAACGCGTGCTTGCGCTGCGTGTAGCGCTTGTAGAAGCCGGAATTGCGCAGCCGCGCCGGGGCGAAGCGGCGGAACACCCGGTAGGGCCAGCCCTCCGGGATGTTCCAGAACCATTCCGGGTCGTAGCGGAACAGGTAGTCCTTGGTAGTGAGGTAGACGTCGGGCTGCTCCTGGATGAGCTTGTAGAAGATGTTCCGGCGCAGGATGTCGTCCACCCGGGGGGCGCGGTCGACGAAGCGCGACAGCGTCAGATAGAGCCTGCGCGCGTCGAAGAAGATGCCTTCGATGAAGTCGATGTCTTCACGCAGCGTGGCGGCGCGCATCGCATCCAGGAAGGCGTCGAGGTCCGTGTAGCGCGCGGTCCCCAGATGCACGTAGGGCTTCGCCGGCATCAGGCGCATCTTCGCGCGGAGGATGTAGCCGAGCGTGCCGTAGGAGTTCGGCAGCCCGTAGAACAGGTCGCTGTACTCGTTGTCCGGCCGACAGAGAACGACCCGCCCGCCCGGCAGCAGCACCTCCGCTTCCAGCAGGCCGTCGTGCACGAAACCGTAGCGGAAGCAGTTGGACTCGATGCCGATGCCGACCGTCGCACCGCCGATCGTGATGTGCTTGAGCTCGGGTGTGACGCACGGAACGCATCCCTGCGGGAGCGTGTAGTCGACGATGGCTTCGAACGTCGCCGAGCCCTCGACGTCGAGAACCCGCGCCTCGCTGTCGAGCGCGAGGCAGTGGCTGAAGCGGCTCAGATCGAGGCCGCGGCCGCCTTGCACCCGCGGCGTGTAGCGGAACAGGTTCGAGCTGGTGCGCTTGCGCACGCCGGTCGCGACGCGCCCGCGCATCGAGTCCAGCAGAGCGGCTTTGCGCGCTTCGAAGGTTCGCACGCCAGCACCTAGACCGCGGAAGGCGCGCCCTCGGGCGCCTGCGAGCGCTGCGCCAGCCGCTGCAGATCGTCCTGGTAGAGGAACGCCCGGCTCATCGGGTAGCTGTCCTTCGAGATATTGCCCTTGCTGAAAAGCACCTGGAACAGATGCGTGCGCGAGTGTACCGAGCGGAACATCTCCGCGCAGGACACCAGATAGGTGCGCCACACGCGCCGGAAGCGCTCGTCGAACTTCTTCGGGTCGAGCAGCTCGATCTCCTTCCAGTGCCGGTCGAAGCGCTCGGTCCACGCATCGAGCGTCAATGCGTAGTGCCGGCGCAGGTTCTCGATGTCGATGATCTCCAGCCCGCACGCTTCCATGGCCGCGATGGTCTGCGCCAGGCTGGGAATCCAGCCGCCGGGGAAGACGTGCTCACGGATGTAGAACTCCGTGTCGCGCACGCCCACGTGCCCGATGAAGTGCAGCATCCCGAGCCCGCCCGGCTTGAGAAAGTCGGCGTGCGCCCTGACGACTTCGCGAAGCTGGTCGCGCCCGGCGTGTTCCAGCACGCCGATCGACACCACCTTGTCGAACTGGGCGTGGACTTCGCGGAAGTCGGCTTCCCGCACCTCCAGCCGTTCGGTCATGCCGCGCCTCCGGATCTCCTCGCGCAGCCATTCCACCTGCTCGGTCGTCGTGTTGACGCCACAGGCGCGCACGCCGTGATGCTGCGCCGCGTGGAACATGAAGCCGCCGAATCCGCAGCCGATGTCCACGACGCTTTCGCCCGGCTTGAGCCGCACCTTGCGGCACACGTGTTCCACCTTGTTGCGCTGCGCCTCCTCGAGGGTCTTCGTGCCCTCCTTCCAGTAGGCGCAGGTATACATCATCAGCTCGCGATCGAGCCAGTAGCCGTAGAAGTCCGCGCCGTGTCCATAGTGGAAGCGCGCGTTGGCCTTTGCCTGTTCGACGGAGCGGTTCGAGCGCCGCAGCTCGTGCCACTGGTTGCGCAGCCACACCAGCGGTCCCGGGCGCCGATCGAACCCGCTCTCGAAGCCGACGCGGAACGCCTGACCGAAATCGCCTTCGATGTCGATCGCCCCGTCGAAGTAGGATTCCAGCATTCCGACGTGGCCGAACGCCAGCGTCCGCAGTTGCGCGCCAACGGTCTTGAAGTGGAAACTGACCAGGGGATCGCCGGGGCGGTTCTGCCAGGTCGAACCGTCGGCGAACCTCACGCGGAAGCAGACCTCGGTGGCGTTGCCCAGACGCTGAATCAAGCCCTTGAACATGCGGCGACTCCTTGGCAATTTTGGCGAAATGATAGCGGTGGGGCGCAAGAATGGCAGGTCCCGGAGCTTGGCGCGTCCGGCCGTCGCCGGGCCCTTTGCCCTCGCCTGTCTGTTGTGGCTGGGCGGCTGCGCCACGGGACGCAATTACGAAGCGCTGCTCGCGCTGGGCGACATCGCGGCCGGCACAGGACCCAGCCGGCTCAAGAAAATTACCCCAGAACCCACTCGCGCCACGGTGAGCTACGAGGCGGCAGGCCACACCTACCGTGCCGATCTTTATCTGCCGGGCGGTGGCCGGGTCGAGGCCGGGATCGTACTGGTGCCGGGCGCCGTTCCGGAAGGAAAGGACGACGAGCGTCTGGTCGCGCTCGCGAAGACGTTCGCCCGGCTGCGCTACGCCGTGCTGGCGCCCGAGTTGAGCGGCTACCGCGAACTGAAGATCGGCCCGCGCCACGTGCGCGAAGTCGCGGAAGCGGTGCGCCATCTTGCCAGCCGGCAGGAGTGGGCGCCGGAGGGGCGCGTGGGCATCGGCGCGTTCAGTTACGGCGCCGGACCGGCCATAGCGGCCGCCCTGGAGGACGACGTGCGAGGCCGAGTACGGTTCGTGCTCGCGGTCGGGGGCTACTACAATCTCAGAAGCGCGCTGCGCTTCCTCACCACCGGAGCGTTCGAGGAGAACGGCAAGCTGCGCCGGCTCGAGGCGAGCGAATACGGAAAGCTCGTCTTCATCCGCAGCACCATGGATCTGCTTGCGCAAGCCGGCGATCGCGCTGCGTTCGAGGCGATGATCCAGGCCAAGCTCAAGGATCCGACCGCCGACGTGTCCGCGCTGGCGCGAGCGCTCGACCCGGAGGGTCTTGCGGTATACCGGCTGCTGTCCAATAGCGATCCTGCGCAGACGCAGCGCCTGATCGCAGCCCTGCCCGCCAGGATCGTGGAAACCATCGATGCGCTCACGCTGGACAACAAGCCGCTGTCGAAACTGCAGGCGCGTCTGATCCTCGTCCATGGCAGGGACGATCGGCTCATCCCATACAGCGAAAGCCTTGCGCTCGCCAAGTCCGTCGCGCCGGGCCAGGCCAGAGTCTTCCTGATCCATCACATCCTGAGCCATGTCGACCTGGGCATGTCGCACCTGTTCTCGCGGCGTTTCTGGAGCGAAGAATTGCCCGACGCCTGGCGGCTGTGGCGCGCCCAGGTCTTGGTGCTGAAAGAGCGCGACCTCTCCGCGGCGGCAGCCCGCGCAGATGCCGACTAGAATGCGTATCCGATTGCAGCCCCTCGCCTGACGCGCTCGGAACTCGCGGCCGCGGATGACTGTCGCATGGGGGCGACGCTTGACCGCTACGCGCGTCGCGGGTGAAAGTCCGCGGCGCATGGAACGAATGACACAGAAGAATCCCCTGGGGCTCGCCGCGGTCCATGCCGCGCGCATCGCCGATCTCTTCGCCCATGCGCGCAGCATGATGGCGACGCCATTGCCCTGGCCGGCGTCGTGGGAACTGAAATCGGAGCAGACCGCCGCCGCGAGCGAAGAGTGCCCGCGCATCCTGCTGCTCACCTCCAGTCTCGGCTACGGTCATGTGCGGGCCGCGCTCGCCATCGAGGCCGCGCTGCGCGAACGGCTCCCGGGCGCCGTCGTCCGCACGCTGGATTTCTGGTCGTTGATGGACGACCGGGTCGCCTGGGCGGTGCGCAGTACTTACCTGCAACTGATCGAGCAGCATCCGCTGCTCTTCGACCGGATCTATCGTCTCGACCAGCGAACCTGGCGCGATATTCTGGAGAGCCGCGAACCTTTACCCGCTTCGATCGCGGAAGTGGCTGCACTGGTTCCTCCCACAAGCGGTGCCATGAGCGATTCGCCCCGGGACGCGTGGCATCCTTCCGACCGCCTGCTTCTGCGCCTGCTCGGTGCCACGCTCTCCAGCCGCGCGCGCGGCATGCCGGGCAACGGGCGTCTGTTGCGCCTGGCGCTGGTGAGCTGGACATGGCGCCGGCTCGCGCGGCGCCTTGCCCAGCGGGTGCAGGCCTTCGATCCGCACGCGATCATCGCCACACAGATGAATCCAGCGGCGCTGCTGTCCTCGGCGAAGCGGCGCCGATCCATGGATGTTCCCACGATCTGCGTTGCGACGGATTTCGGCCTGCACGATTTCTGGATTCAGCCGGGGGTCGATCGTTACTGCGTCGCGCACGAATCGATCGCGAGAGCGCAACGCCAGCGTCTCGACGCGAACAAGGTTCTTGCCACCGGTATTCCCCTGATGCCCGGCTTCCTTCAGCCGCCGGCCGCGCGCGAGGCACGGCAGGCACTGGGGCTCGACACCGATTCTCCGGTGGTGCTCGTGGCCGGAGGCGGGCTCGGACTGGGGGTGGACGCGGCGGCGGAAAAGCTGCTGACCAGTCCGCTGCGCTTGCAGATCCTGGCGGTCGCGGCACACAACAGCACGACCCATCGCTGCCTCTCGGCGCTGGCAGAGCATCATCGGGGACGGATCCGGTTGTGGGAGTGGACCGAGCGCATGGAACTGCTCATTCGCGCGGCGGACATCGTGGTGGGCAAACCAGGTGGACTCACCGTCGCGGAAGCCCTGGCCTGCGGGCGACCCCTGATCGCCACCCGTGCGCTGCGCGGACAGGAAGGGTTCAACGTGCGTTTCCTGGAGGAACATGAGGTGGGACGCCTGGTCTCCGAAAACGATCTGGTCGCCGCCATCGACGCATTGCTGGCCGATCGACTCTTGTTGACGCGGATGCAGGAGCGGGCGTGGCTGCTGGGCCGGCGCGATGGCGCCGATCGCATCGCAGAGCTGGCGCTCTCGCTGGCCGGACCTCGGGTACGCAGGGAGGTTCGCAGGCGCTGATGGATTGGCTGCGCCAGGTGCTGCGGGAAGTGCTGCGGCAGATCGACCGCCGCTACCAGCGCGCGCACCGCCTGCAGGCGGCAGGACCCGTGCTCTTCGTGGGGCGCGCCAGATACCGCGGACCGGTGATGCAGTTCGCCGACGATACGCTGCTCGAGCCGGGCGATGATGTGGGCATGTTGCACTTCAACAATGAGCGCTTCACCCGGATCGAAGGCGGCTCTTCACGCAGCACGGCGCTCGAGTTCGCACGCCTGATGATCCAGTCCCTGCACCACCTCGCCCACAAAGCGCGCACCGACCCGGCGCTTTCCGACCTCGCGGTCTTTCACGCCGTGAGCTGGCTTCCCGCCCACGGCGAACGCATCGGGTTTATCTGTGCACCCTATCCCGAAGGCTTGAAGAAGCGCTGGATGACACTGCACTTCAAGCTGCTGGTCTGGGCCTTCGCGCCGGCACGCGACAGTCGCTCGGCCTGGCCCGACCCGCACTACTTTTGGCTGACGCGCAAGGAACTGCTGAGGAGATTCCCGGAAAGTGACCAGGAGCCCGATGACATCGACCGCAGAAGCTACCGGCGTGCTGGCGCGCGGTCCGGCTGAGCGCCGGCACGTCTACCTGACCTTCGACGACGGGCCCGATCCGGCCTGGACGCCGCGCATCCTCGACGCGCTCGGGGAGGCGGGCCTCGTGGCGGCCTTCTTCACGATCGGAAAGCTGGCTCGCGTGGCGGGCGCCGTGGTGCGCCGCGCGGCGTCCGAAGGACATCTGATCGGCAACCACAGCTGGAGCCACCGCCACCCGTGGACGATGTCGCCGGAAGCGGCCCGGCGCGAAGTCCGCGACGGGGCCACGGCGCTGGCCGACGTCGCGGGCCAGGCTCCGGCCTTTTACCGGCCACCCCACGGACGCCTGCGCCGCTGCATGGTGGAGGAGGCACGCGCGGGTGGTCAGCGCGTGGTGCTGTGGAGCCGCAGCGCGGTGGATTGGGGGCCCCTGGGTTATGCAGCCGGAATCCAGTGGCGGCTCGCCCGGGTCGCTGCCGGAGACATCGTGCTCATGCACGACGGCGGGCGAGGCATCAATCGGCCCGATCAACTGATGCGCGCACTTCCGGAGTTTCTCTCGCGCCTGCGCCGGCAGCATCTGACCTCGGCTTCGTTGAGCGAACTCTGACCCGCTCGGCAGAATGCCCGGCCGATGCGCGCGCCGTGGCCTGTTCCGGCGTCAGCGCGCCGCACGGCAGCGCCCGGCAGGGCACCGACCGCGAGCGCGTCAATCTTTGCTGGCCTGTTGCGCAATGGAGCGTAGAATCTGTGGCTCGACATCGAAGAGGCTGCCACCAGCCGAATGAGCCCGTTCGGCTTCATGGCACGCATGACCGCATGCAAACGTACGTCCGCAGGCGCCCTCGCCCGCTGGGAATCTGTGTCCGCTGCGGCACGCCTTACGGCGAGCAATCCCTGGAAAGGACCGCCATCTGCTTGCAACCGCATCCGGATGGCGGGATGTGCGGCGGTCGCGTGACTTGGCGAGCCGACCCCAACGAGTGGGCAAAGTGCCCGGAGTGCGACGCTACGGGGTTGGTCGGCGAGAAGCCCTGCGCGCGCTGCAAAGGCGCCGGCTGGCTCTTGCAGGTCAGATAGCCTCCTCCAGGTCAGCGAAGCGGTATCGGACAAACAACGGAGAACGCATGCCTGCCTACCTCATCGCCGATGTGGACGTCCATGATCCGAAAGGCTACGAAGAGTATCGCCGCCTGGTCGGTCCTTCCCTGCAGAAATACGGGGCGCGGTTTCTCGCCCGTGGCGGCAGGATCGAGGTGCTGGAAGGCACCTGGGCTCCGACGCGGGTCGTGATCGTGGAGTTCGAGAACGCGGAGAAGGCCCGCCGCTGGTACCAGTCCGAGGAATACCGGCCGGCCAAGGAAGCGCGGCAGCGGGCTTCCACCGCGAATTTCATCCTAGTGGAAGGCGTGTAGCCGAGCGGCCGCCGACCCAGACCACAGTGCGATCGGGAGCCGCGATGCCCGCGTACCTGATTTCCGAAATCGAGATCCTCGATCCGGAGGGCTACGAGGAGTACCGTAGACTGGTCAAGCCGACGCTGGACAAGTACGGGGGGAAGTTCCTGGCTCGCGGCGGCAGGATCGAGGTGCTCGAAGGCCGCTGGAACCCCAGGCGCATCGTGATCTGCGAATTCGAGAACCTGGCCCGGGCACGCCAGTGGTACGACTCGCCGGAATACGAGAAAGCCAGGCAAATCCGCCAGCGGAACGCGCGCGCGAACATCATCGTTGTGGAAGGCGTGTAAGGCGCTGCGGCTCGGCGCCTTGCTCACGAGTCGAGCGGCCGAATCAGGTCCGGATCATCGTTCCCGGCCTTGTTGACCCGCGCGCTGACGGGATAGTGCTCGAACTCGGACAGCGCATGCGCGCGGGCGAGCTCAAGCGCTTCGTCTGCCTGGGTGAGCGTCGGATCGAGCCAGGCTGCATGGCTGTCGTCCGGCAGCGCGAGCGGCATGCGCGGGTGAATGGCGGCAAGCGCCGCTGTGGCCGGACGGGTGAGGATCGAGCAGGTCAGCAGGGGCTCTTCCTTGCCCGGAGGCGACCATGGCGCCATGAGCCCCGCGAAGCAGAAGAGCTTCCCGCCGGCCAGGCGTATGAAGCAGGGCTGCCTGACCTTCCTGACTTCGCCGGTTGCCGGATCCACCCGTTCGACTTCCTGCCATTCGTACCACCCTTCGGCGGGAAGAAGGCAGCGGGCGCGCTGCAAGCAATGCCGCCACATCGGCTTGGTGGCGGCCTCCTCGACGCGCGCATTGAACGTCAGTCTGGGCGGCTTTTCCCCTTTCCACCAAGTCGGGATCAGCCCCCAGCGTGCCTGGGCCAGCTGCACCGCCTGCAAGGTGCGCGACCACTTCAACACCGGCACGAGGCTGGTCGGCTGCACGTTGAAGCGCCGCGGAAACGGGGTGCCGCCGCTGCGACCAGCATGCCAGACACGCTCGATCGCGGCCTGCTCCGGACTGACGTAACGGCCACACATCGGCCTACATATTGCCGCGCCAGGCGGCCTCCGTCAGCGTGCGGTGGGGCTCGCCTTGCCGCCGTAAGCGGCCTGTAATGGGCGGCTTGGAATACTCGCACCACAGGAGGTCCGGCAGGCGGTCCTGGCCCAGGCCGCTTGTGTCGCCGTCACGCGCGTCGCGCCGGACAAACGGGAGGAGATGCGCATGGGACGACGCGTTGCCTTGCTCTTCGATGGTACCTGGAACAATCGAAAGGACCGGACCAATGTGGTGCGCATGCGCGATTCGATCCAATCCACCGGCCTTGAGGATCCCGAACAACCCTGCTACTACGACACCGGGGTAGGCACGCACTGGTATCGGCGCTTCACCGGCGGGGCATTCGGGCGCGGATTGTCGGAGAACATCCGCGCAGGCTATGCATGGCTCGCTCGGACCTACCGGCCGCAGGACGAAATCTTCCTGTTCGGTTTCAGTCGCGGCGCCTACACCGCCCGCAGTCTGGTCGGCCTGATTCGGAAGTGCGGTCTTCCGAAGAACGTCGACCAGGCGCTTCTGGACCAGGCTTACACCCTGTACCGCGACAAGAACATTGCCCCGGACGATCCTCCCGCGGTCGGTTTCCGGAACGCGCACTCACGCGAGATCCGGGTGCACTTCATCGGCGTCTGGGACACGGTCGGCGCACTCGGCATTCCGGTTTCGCACGTGCCCTTCGGCAGGGATTACTACCGCTGGCACGACACCGAACTTTCCAAGATCGTCGACTACGCCTACCACGCCGTAGCCATCGACGAACGGCGCAGGGACTACGCGGTGGCCGTGTGGACCCGGATCAAGCCCGAGAACCGCGAAGTGGAGCAGCGCTGGTTCATCGGAGCCCACGCCAACGTCGGCGGCGGGTATGACAAGGATCCGGTCGACACGCTGCCCAATCCGCCCCTGCGCTGGATCCAGGACAAAGCCGAAGCCGCGGGTTTACGCCTGAAGTCCAAAGTCGTGATCGGTCCCGATGACCATCTGGCCGAAGTCAACGACTCGTTCAAGGAGTTCATGTTCGGCCTCTACCAGCGCTTCAAGGATCCGTTCGCCCGTCCCTTCGGCTCCGGGGTGAATGAAACCGTCGACGAGAGCGTCTGGAACCGCTGGCGCTACGATCCCGAGTATCGCCCCGCGTCCCTGCTGCGGCATCCGGCCTGTCCGGAACTGTAATCCGGCGCGCGGCCGGCCCGCGGTTGCGCGTTGTGCGATCTATCGCGCAGCCTGCCCCCGGGGCACGATGAGGGACGCGCCCTTCAGGTCCGTCGGCAGGATCTCGAACAGCAGATGGGTATTGGGACGGCCGGTCTTGTTATTGACACGGTGGCTTACATCGCCGGTCTCGAAAAAGAAGTCGCCTGCGCGATAGATCACGGTCTTGTCCGGCAGGATGTACTCCATTTCGCCCGCCGTCATCTGGCGGATGCCCGGACCGACGTGGTTGTGGTCGCCCACATGTCCTCCAGGCGCGATGGTGATCTCGGTGATCCTCAGCTTGTATCGGTCTTTCAGCTCGGGGAGATGGCCGCCTGTGATCGGGGCCTCGTACAGGATCCGTGCGGAGACACCTTGGGTGTCCACCTTCAGGGGTTCGGCCGCCTGTGCCAGAAACCCCGCCGTGAAGAGTATTACTATCGCGGCGAAACATGTTCTGGAAATCATCGCGTAGTCCTCCACCTTGTCGTCCGAACCTCGGGCGAGAGCAGTCGAGTCTAGGCGCGACGCCCGCCGGGTCAAGTACGAAAATCGTAGTTGATCGGAGCCCTCCGGCGCTCGTAGACTGCGAGCGAGCACGGCACGCCACAAGGTTCGAGTCCATGGCTCGATACGGCCAGTACTGTCCCATCGCCAAGGCGCTGGAGTTGCTCGGCGAACGCTGGACGCTGCTGATCGTGCGCGAGCTGCTGATGGGGAGCCGTCGTTTCAACGAGCTGCGGCGCGGTGTCCCTCTCATGTCTCCATCGATGCTCTCGCAGCGGCTCAGAACGCTGACAGAGGCGGGAGTTGTCGTCCGGGAAGCCGGCTCGAGCACAGTCACCCCTGAATATCACCTGACGCCTGCCGGCGAAGAGCTGCGGCCCCTGATCCTCCAGCTCGGCACGTGGGGACAACGCTGGTCCCGGAGCACGATGGCCGCGAACGACCTCGACGCCAGTTTTCTGATGTGGGACATTCGGCGAAACGTGCGCGCCGACAAGCTTCCCGAAAGACGCACCGTGATCTATTTCGAGTATCCGGACGCGAAGAAAACGATGAGACGCTGGTGGCTGGTGGTCGACCGCGGCGAAGTCGACCTGTGCCTGGAAGATCCCGGCTTCGAGGTCGACGTCATGATCGGCGCGAGTCTGGCAACGATGACGCGCGTGTGGATGGGTGATCTTCCCCTCGGCGAGGCGCGCGCCGCCGGTCTGGTCAAGATTCTGGGAGCGAGGCACCTCGCTCGCAGTGTCGGAGACTGGCTGGGACTGAGTCCCTTTGCAAGCGTCGCTCCGGCACGGCAGGCCGGGTCCGCGACCTCTCCGCCTGATCGCTTGGCGTAATCGACTTGTGACGGAATTCTCGGCCGATCGAGTTCGGTGAAGCGTCCAAGGAGCGCTCCGCGAGACGCCAACGCGCGCTTGCGTCGGTGGTTGCTTTCGTGCCGGCGTTGACGGATCGCGAGCAACAGCAGTAGCCTTTCAATCAGCCGCAGCACTCAATACCAAAACAACCACAACACCGGCTGAAGCGCTACAGATTCTCAAGGGAGGAGCAAATGAAAGAGTTCCGTTGCCCGCATTGCGGGCAGTCCACGTTTTCCACGCTTTGCACCGACTGCCTGGCCGAAGGCATTAGGATTCAGGAAGTTAGATCTATTTTCCACGTCGGCCGCTGCCATCGCTGTGGACACGTGGACGATGAGCCGTGCGCGGCGCGCATCGGTGCGAACAGGGCGATCGCCCGCGCCTGGCAGCAGGGGGCCAAGGCGCTCAAACAGTTCGGCCACCTGGCCGGCAAGCTCGCCACCCGGGCGGCCGAATCGATGCGCGGTGGTTCGACTTCCGCTTCCTAGCGGTGCGCGAAACGCGCACCCTCGGCGGCGAGGCGCAGGCCGGCGCTGATCAGTCCGCCAGACCGAACACGACCAGCGCCTCGCCTTGCCGGTAGCCAAACAGCTGGCTCCCGCCCGCTGCGACCGCGATGTACTGCCTGCCGTCCACCAGATACGTGACCGGCGGGGCGTTCACGCCGGCACCGCAGTTGAACTGCCAGAGCAGATCGCCGGTGCGGGAATCGAAGGCGTTGAAGGTGCCGTTGCCCTCCCCGACGAACAGCAGATCGCCTGCCGTGGCCAGCACACCGCCGATCAGCGGCTGGGCACTGCGCCACTGCCAGCGGATCCTGCCATGATCGAGCGTGTCGATCGCGCTCAGCATGCCCCACTGCGGCCCGTTGACCGGTTCTACTGCGGTGTAGCGCACGGCGGGCTTGTCTGCCGTGGCTGGAATCTCGCGCACCGTGTAGCGCATCGGCATGTGCAGCGCAGCCACGTATGCGAGCCCCGAGCGCGGGTCGAACGACACCGGTGACCAGTTGGCGCCGCCCGCGGCGCCCGGCGAAATCTCGATGCCTTCCACCGTTGGCCGCTTGAAGAGATTGGCTTGCGGGACGAAGGGCTGCGACTTGTACAGGAACTGGCCGGTGCGGCGGTCAAGGACATAGAACCAGCCGGTCTTCGACGCGTGCCCCACCGCGGGGACTTTCCTGCCGCCCACGGCGGCCTCGAACAGCACCGGAGAACTGGCGACGTCGTAGCCCCACATGTCGTGCGGCACGATCTGGAAATACCACTTGAGCCTGCCGGTTTCCACGTCGAGCGCCACCAGCGACACGGTGTACAGGTTGTCGCCCGGACGCGTAAGGTCGTCCATCTGCGGTGACGGATTGCCGATGCCGGCATAGAGCAGCCCGAGTTGCGGGTCGATCGCCGGAGTGGTCCAAGCCGAGCCTCCGCCGCGCTTCCACGCGTCCTTGTATTGCGCCGCGCTGGCCTTCTCGCGCGCGATGTCGCGCTCCAGCGCTTCGCCTTCCGGCGTGGTGGTGCGGAACTCACCCTCCCAGTTTTCGGTGGTGGAATCGAACTGCCAGACCTTCCTCCCGCTCGCCGCGTCGAACGCGGCGTAGAACCCGGCGCGCTGACTCTGTCCGGCGATGCCCACGACCGCACCGACCGGCGCGCCCGGACGGTCGGAATCCAGATGCAATCCGTAGCCCACGCCGGTGATGCCGATGATGACCTTTCCCTTGTAGACCACCGGCGCCATGTTGGCGCCCACCCCGGTCGTGCCGGTCACGCGTTGGGCGCGCAGCGGATCGTCCTTTGCAAGCTGCTCGAGCTTCTCTTCCGGCCCGCCCAGTTCCTCCACCAGTGCGATGTCCCATTCGATCGCGCCGGTCGCGGCGTTCAGCGCAATCAGCCGCGCGTCCACGGTGCCGATGAAGACCTTGCCGTAGGCGACCGCGACCCCGCGATTGGCCGGGCCGCAGCACATCTTCTGCGAGCGCCGCTTGTGCTCGTAGCGCCACAACTGCCTGCCGCTGCGCGCGTCCAGCGCCACCACGTGGTTGAACGGCAGCGACAGGTACATGACCCCGTCCACGACGATCGGTGTGGCCTGGAACGTCGAAGATACCCCGCTCTGGTAGATCCATTTCGGAACCAGCTTCCTGACGTTGCCGGTAGTGATGCGGGACAGCGGCGAGAAACGCTGATTGGTGTAGTCGCGCCCGTTGTGCAGCCAGTTCGCGGCTTCCTTCGCCGCTGCGAGCAGTCGCTCGTCGGTCACCTGCGCGCCCCACGCGAAAGACAGGCTCACGGCGCAGAGCACGCCCAGCAACCCAGGCACGCAAACCATGAAGGGGCGAAGACACGAAGACGTCCGTGAATTGGCCGCCCACGTCATGAGTGTCTCCGGATGGCCGACGCGCCTTTCCATTGCGTCGCCGGGCGCTGCCTTTCGCATCTTCGCGTTTCGCTCCTTCCGATCCGCTGCTCAGCGAAGCCCGGCATTGAAGGCTTCCAGCGCCGCGGCGCCCGGGCACAGATCGGCTTCGTTGAGCTGGTTGAAAGGCGCATCCACGGTGCGCAGCCGGGCGTGCAGGTCTTCGGGCTCGCGATCGATGTAGAGCAGTCCGGTCACGATTTCCCCGGCCGCCTTGCGTTGCTCGAGGTAATGCATGGCGTGGATGCGGTCGTGCGGATCGTAATGAGCCTCCAGCTTGCGCAGCTTGAGCACCGAACCATCGTGCTGAGTGATCGTCTCGACGGTTCCCGGTTCGTACGCGGCCTGGATCGGCGCGCGGGGCGGGATGACGTCGAGCCGGTTCACCGCGTCGTTGTGCTCACGCACATAGTCATAGCTCTTGGTGGAGCCGTCGTGGTTGTTGAACGCCACGCACGGAGAAATCACGTCGAGAAAGGCCGCGCCGCGGTGCAGGATCGCCCCCTTGATCAGGGGCACGAGCTGGTCCTTGTCCCCCGAGAAGCCGCGGGCCACGTAGGTCGCGCCCATCTGCAGCGCCAGCGCCACCATGTCGATCGCGTCGTCGAGGTTCGCGTTGCCGCGCTTGTCCTTCGACCCCGGATCGGCGGTGGCGGAAAACTGGCCCTTGGTCAGGCCGTACACGCCGTTGTTCTCGACGATGTAGACCATGTTGACACCGCGGCGCAGGATGTGAGCGAACTGCCCGAGCCCGATCGAGGCGGAGTCGCCGTCGCCCGACACACCCATGTAGATCAGCTCGCGATTGGCCAGATTGGCGCCGGTGAGCACCGAAGGCATGCGGCCATGAACCGAGTTGAAGCCGTGCGAGCTGCCGAGAAAATAGGTCGGCGTCTTCGACGAACAGCCGATGCCGGAGATCTTCGCGATCCGGTGCGGCGCGAGGTCCAGCTCGAAGCAGGCCTGGATGATCGCCGCGCTGATCGAGTCGTGGCCGCAGCCCGCGCACAGCGTCGAGATCGCCCCCTCGTAATCGCGGCGCGTGTAGCCGAGCTTGTTCTTGGGCAGCTCGGGGTGGTGCAGCTTCGGTTTGGCTATGTACGTCATAAGTCAACTCTCGCCGCGCAAGCCCCGGGCCGAGCCATCCAGGCACCCGGGCAGGAATGTGAAGGCCTTCGAAACCAAACGTCCGCGGCGCCGCGAAACCGAGACGATCCTTCTCACGAAGCGCGCACGAACCAAGCATTCAAGGCGCCGCCGAATTACAGCGCGAACCTCGTTCCCGCTCGCTCCTTTGGCTGCCTTGGCGTCTTGGCGGCAAGTCATATCGGGGTGTCAGGCGGTGCGCTTGATCGGCTTGACGTTGAGGGCGGCGAGGCTCTCGCCGATCTCCCGTGTGATGAAACGCGCGGTGATCGGCGTGCCGTCGTAGTGCAGGACCGGAATCAGCTTGGCCGGGGCCACGCCGCACTCGTTGAGCAGCAGCGCGCGCATCTGCGCATCGCGGTTCTGCTCCACCACGAAAACCTGGTCGTGCGACTCGATGAATTCGGTCACTTCATCATGAAACGGAAAGGCGCGCAGGCGCAGCGTGTCCAGAAACACGCCCTTCTCCTCCAGGCGATCCAGGGCCTCCTTCATCGCCGGGCCGGTCGAACCGTAGAAGACGGCACCGTGGCGCGCGGGTTCCTTCGCCTTGGCCACGACGGGTCGCGGCAAATACTGCTTGGCCGTTTCGAACTTGCGCAGCAGCCGCTGCATGTTCTCGACGTACGGCGCGCCCTCCTCGGTGTAGCGGGCATAGGCGTCGCGCGTGGTGCCGCGCGTGAAGAACGCACCGCGCCGGGGATGCGTGCCCGGGTACGTACGGTAGGGAATTCCGTCGCCGTCGACGTCGAGGTATCTGCCGAACTCCCTTCCCGCCTCCAGGTCTTCGTAGCGCATGACCTTGCCGCGATCGTAGCGACGCGCGTCGTCCCATTGGAGCGGTTCGCACAATCGCTCGTTCATTCCGATATCCAGGTCGGAGAGCACGAAGATCGGGGCCTGCAGCCGTTCGGCGAGATCGAAGGACCGGGCGGCGAACTCGAAGCACTCGTGCGGATCCTCCGGGAACAGCAGCACATGCTTGGTGTCGCCATGCGAGGCGTAGGCACAGGACAGCACGTCGCCCTGCTGGGTGCGCGTGGGCATGCCGGTCGAGGGTCCCCCGCGCTGGATGTCGAAGAGCACCGCCGGGATTTCGGCGAAGTAGGCCAGGCCAATGAACTCCTGCATCAGCGAGATGCCGGGCCCCGAGGTACAGGTGAACGCCCGGGCGCCATTCCACCCGGCGCCGATCACGATCCCGATCGACGCCAGTTCGTCCTCGGCCTGGATCACCGTGAACTTGTTGGCGCCGCTTGCGGCGTCCACCCGGTACTTGCGGCAGTGGCGCATGAACGCTTCCGCCATGGAGGAGGACGGCGTGATCGGGTACCAGGCAGCGACGGTCGCGCCCCCATAGACGCAGCCCAGCGCCGCGGCATTGTTACCGTCGATGAAAATGCGGTTGCCGACGCGGTTCGCCCTGCGCACCCGCAGGCCGATCGGGCACGGCAGATACTTCAGCGCGTAGTCCCGGCCCATGTGCAGGGCGTGAAGGTTCGGCGCGATCAGCCTGTCCTTGCCCTTGAACTGCTCGCCGATCAGCTTCTCGATTTCCTTGACGTCGATCTCCAGCAGCGCGGACAGCGCACCGACGTAGATGATGTTCTTGAACAACTGGCGCTGCCGCGCATCGGTGTACTCCCGGTTGCAGATCTCGGTGAGCGGCATGCCGATCACGTGCACATCGTCGCGGAATTTCGAAGTCGGCAGCGGTTTGGTCGAATCGTAGAACAGATAGCCGCCGGGCTCGATGGATGCCAGGTCCTTGTCCCAGGTCTGCGGGTTCATGGCAACCATCAGGTCCACGCCCCCGCGGGCCCCGAGATAGCCCTCCTCCGACACCCGCACCTCGTACCAGGTCGGCAGGCCCTGGATGTTCGACGGGAAGATGTTGCGCGGGCTGACCGGCACGCCCATGCGCAGAACCGATTTCGCGAACAGCCGGTTGGCGGAGGCCGAACCCGAGCCGTTCACGTTCGCGAACTTCACTACGAAATCGTTGACTCTTTCCTGCGACATCCGGATTCTCGATCTCACCACCAAGGCACTTGCTCAACCCGTCTTCAAGCGGCAGCCAATGCCTTCCTGCGACAGGCCGGGCCGGCGAGGGTCAGGTCGAGGTAGAACTTGCGCATGTCCCAGGCGCCGGTCGGGCAGCGCTCCGCGCACAGACCGCAGTGCAGGCACAGGTCCTCGTCCTTGACCATGACGCGCCCGGTGCGCAACTCGTCCGAAACATAGAGCGCCTGCCCGAGATTTCTTGCCGGCGCGCGCAGCCGCGTGCGCAGTTCGGCCTCCTCGCCGTTGGTCGTGAAGGTGATGCAGTCCATCGGGCAGATGTCCACGCACGCGTCGCACTCGATGCACAGTGGTCGGGTGAAAACCGTCTGCACGTCGCAGTTGAGGCAGCGCTGCGCTTCGGCGAACGCGCTCTTGCGGTCGAAGCCCAGTTCGACTTCGACCTTGATGTTCTTCAGCGTGATCTTCTGGTCGGCCCAGGGTACCTTGTAGCGGGCGTCCAGCGACACGTCGTTGTCGTAGCTCCACTCGTGGATGCCCATCTTCTGGCTGATCAGCGCGACGTGGGGCGCGGGACGATCGCGCACGTCTTCGCCGTTGCACAGACGGTCGATGGAGATGGCCGCGTCATGACCATGCGCCACCGCCCAGATGATGTTCCTGGGACCGAAAGCCGCGTCCCCGCCGAAGAACACCGCGGGATGGGTCGACTGCATGGTGACGGGGTCCACTACCGGCAGGCCGTTCCGGTTGAACTCGATCCCGATATCGCGCTCGATCCAGGGGAAGGCGTTCTCCTGGCCGACCGCGATCAACACCTCGTCGCATGCGAAGTGCTGGTCTGGCTCTCCGGTTGGCACGAGGTTGCGGCGGCCTTTGTCGTCGTAGACCGCCTCGACTTTCTCGAAGGTCATCCCGGTAAGCCTGCCGCCGACGTGGTGAAACCGCTTGGGCACGAGGTAATTGAGGATCGGGATGCCCTCGTGCATCGCGTCCTCCTTTTCCCAGGGGGAAGCCTTCATCTCGTCGAAGCCGCTGCGCACGATGACCTTGACGTCCTCTCCGCCGAGACGGCGGGCGGAGCGGCAGCAGTCCATCGCGGTGTTGCCCCCGCCGAGCACGATGACGCGCTTGCCGATCCGGTTGGTGTGCCCGAAAGCCACGGATGCCAGCCAGTCGATGCCGATATGGATATGGGCGGCCGCGTCGGCGCGTCCGGGCAGATCGAGGTCGCGTCCGCGTGGCGCGCCGCTGCCCACGAAGATCGCGTCAAAGCCCTGCGCGAGCAGCGCCTTCATGCTGTCGACGCGCTGGCCGGGACGGAAGTCAACGCCCAGGTCGAGGATATAGCCGACCTCTTCGTCGATCACGGATTCCGGAAGACGAAAACGCGGAATCTGGGTGCGAATCATTCCGCCCGCGCGCGCATCGGCGTCGAACACGACCACGTGGTAGCCGATGGTGGCGAGATCGCGCGCGGCGGTCAGCGACGCGGGACCCGCCCCGACGCAGGCCACGCGCCTGCCGTTCTTTGCGGACGGCGGTTTCGGCAGGCGCGCCCGGATGTCGCCCTTGAAGTCCGCCGCCACCCGCTTGAGGCGGCAGATCGCGACCGGCTCGGTCTCGACCCGGCCGCGCCGGCAGGCGGGCTCACAGGGCCGGTCGCAGGTGCGGCCGAGAATGCCGGGGAAGACGTTGGATTTCCAGTTGATCATGTAGGCGTCCGCATAACGCCCCGCAGCGATCAAGCGGATGTACTCGGGGACAGGGGTATGGGCGGGACACGCCCATTGACAGTCCACGACCTTGTGGAAGTAGTCGGGTTGCTCGATGTCGGTCGCCTTCAAATTTCTCTCCTCGGCACGGATCCAACACGCTTGTTCTCATGCCGGTGATTCAACGCCGACCTCGGGCACCGGCTGGATGAAGTAACAGCATGTTACTCCGGCGCCACACGCCTGCAAAGGCGAAACGGCCGCGGCCGGGTGGTGTGTCTCGCTGCTCAGCTTGGGGGGCCAGCGACTTTGATGACCACCGGAGGCTTGACGGGCAGGACGCGGCCCATCCGGGCGCGCTTCAGAAGGTAGTGCGCCAGAGCCTCCCGCTCCAGGACGATTTCTTTCTCCTTGCCGCCGCGTGAGCCGCCTTTGACGACGAGCCTCGGCTGGTCCGAGATCGCGACCGTGTTCAGCCTGTCGTTCTCGTCCAGTCCCATCACGACCATGCCGCGCCCGCGCGGTTGATATTTCAGTTCCGCGATCGCAAAGAGCAGCAGCCGTCCCTTCTCCGACAGCGCGACGACGAAGTTGCCCTGGGATTCCCGATACACGAACGGCGCAACCGGAGTCTCGCCCTCTTCCAGCGTCATGAACTCGCGCCCGGCCTTGCGGTTGGACATCATGTCCGCAATCCGGGAGAGAAACCCGTAGCCGCCGGTCGAAGCCACGATCACGCTGCTTTCGGGCTTGCCCGCGAGGCAGTACATGATGTGGGCGCCGTCCTGCACTTCCACCAGCGAGGAAGCCGGCACGCCGTCGCCGCGCGCCGGCGGCAGCTGTGCCGCGTCCACCGTGTAGGTGCGGCCCTTCGAGTCCAGAAAGATCACCGGGTCGACGGTGCGGCAGCGCGTGAGCGAGAGCAGCCCGTCGCCCTCCTTGAAAGATAGGGTCGCCGGGTCCACCTCCCATCCCTGGCGCGCGCGCACCCAGCCCTTTCTCGAGAAGATGACCGTGATCGGTTCGTCGACGACCGGAATCTCGATGACGGCCTTCTCCGACTCTTCGATCACCGTGCGGCGCTTGTCGCCGAAGGTCTTGGCGTCGGCTTCGATTTCGGAAGTGACCAGCTCCTCCAGCACCTTCCTGTCCTTGAGGATCTTCTCCAGGCCCTTGCGCTCCTTGTGCAGGTCCTTCAGTTCCTGTTCGACCCTGATGTGCTCGAGCCTGGCCAGCTGCCGCAGCCGCATCTCCAGGATGTCGTCGGCCTGGCGCTCGCTCAGCTTGAAGGTGCGGATCAAGTCGACCTTCGGGTCGTCGGCGTTGCGGATGATCCGGATCACCTTGTCCACGTTGAGCAGGACGAGCAGGCGTCCTTCGAGCACATGGATGCGATCAAGCACCCTGTCGAGCCGGAAGCGGGTCCTGCGCGTGACGATGGCGAAACGGAAGTCGAGCCACTCCGAGAGGATCTCCTTGAGGTTCTTGCCGGTCGGCCGTCCGTCCAGTCCGACCACGACCAGATTGACCGGTACGTTGGTCTCCAGGCTGGTCTTGGCCAGCAGCAGGTTCACGAACTCCGTTTCGTCGATTCTAGAAGTCCTGGGCTCGAACACCAGACGTACCGGATGGGCACGGTCCGACTCGTCGCGCGCGCGGTCCAGCATGGACAGCATCAACTGCTTCTCGCGCTGCTGTTCCGCAGTGAGCGACTTCCTGCCGGGCTTGGGTTGCGGATTGGCAATTGCGTCGATCTCTTCCAGCACGCGGCGCGCGGAGGCACCGGGCGGCAGCTCGGTCACCACCAACTGCCATTGGCCGCGCGCCAGGCGCTCGATCGTCCACCGCGCCCGCACCCGGACGCTCCCGCGGCCGCTGGCATAGGCCTCCACCAGCTCGTCGCGTGGCGTGATGATCTGGGCGCCACCGGGAAAGTCCGGCCCTTTGACATGGCGCAGCAGCTGGCGCACCGACAGGTTGCGGTCTCGGATCAGGGCCACGGCCGCGCTCGCCACTTCCGTCAGATTGTGACTCGGGATTTCGGTCGCCATCCCGACCGCGATGCCCGAAGCGCCGTTTAGCAACACCACCGGCAGCCGCGCCGGAAGGACCTTCGGCTCGCGCACGCTGCCGTCGTAGTTGGGAATGAAGTCCACCGTACCCTGGTCCAGCTCGGAGAGCAGTACCTCGGCGAACTTCGTGAGCCGCGCTTCGGTGTAGCGCATCGCGGCCGGATCGTCGCCATCGCGCGATCCGAAGTTGCCTTCGCCGTCGACCAGCGGATAGCGCAGCGTGAAGTCCTGAGCGATTCTCACCAGCGCGTCGTAGACCGACGCGTCGCCGTGGGGGTGATACTTGCCGAGCACGTCACCGACCACGCGCGCCGATTTCTTGCGCGGTGTACCGGCAGCGGCCCCCATCTCCCACATCGCGTACAGAATGCGCGACTGCACCGGCTTCTGGCCGTCCGCAACCCGCGGAAGCGCGCGGTCTTTCACCGTCGCGATGGCGTACTGCAGGTACTGCGCGGATGCGTAAGCGCCCAGCGGCAACCTGTCTTCGAAGCCGCCCGAAGCCGGTGCGAAATGCGGCGGCAGCCTGCTTCCGCCGTTTCCGTCCTTCTCGGGGGCCGGCTTGGCCCGCTCCTTCTTCTCCGCAACCGCGGCGGCGCCGTCTCCAAACAAGTCGGGTTGATCTGCCATCGTCCTGTCCGTGTGATTCAGGTTGCGCTCGGCGCCAATCAGGAGATGTCGGCCTCGACCAGATTGCCGTAGGTCTCCATCCATTCGCGGCGCTGCGGGGCGTTCTCGCGCGCCATCATCATGTTGAAGACGTCGCGCGAAGTTTCGAGCCCGCCGTCCAGCGACACCGGCAGCACGCGGCGGGTGTCGGGGTTGAGCGTGGTCTCCCACAACTGCTCCGGGCTCATCTCTCCCAAGCCCTTGAAGCGGCTCACCGTCCACGTGCCTTCCTTGACGCCTTCGTCCACCAGCTTTTCCTCCAGCGTGGCGAGCTCCTGCTCGTCCAGGGCGTAGAGCTTGCGCGCCGGCTTGTTCTTGCCGTGCGCAGGCACGTCGATGCGGAACAGCGGCGGCTGCGCGACGTACACATGGCCGTTGGCGATGAGCCTGGGAAAATGGCGGAAGAACAGCGTGAGTAACAGCACCTGGATGTGCGCGCCGTCCACGTCCGCGTCGGCCAGGATGATGATCCTGCGGTAGCGCAGTCCCGACAGGTCGACGTTGTCCTCGAACTTGTGGTGATCGACCCCGATCGCCAGTGCGATGGCCTCGATCTCCTTGTTCGAGTAGAGCGTCTCCGGCGAATCCTGCCACGTGTTCTTGGGCTTGCCCTTGAGTGGCAGGACGGCCTGGAACTCCTTGTCGCGCGCGGCCTTCGCCGAGCCGCCGGCGGAGTCGCCCTCCACGATGAACAGCTCGTTGCGCTCCGGATCCTCCGACGCGCAGTCAGTGAGCTTGCCCGGCAGCACGGCGACGCCGGAGACCTTGCGCCGCTCGACCTTGTGCGCGGCGCGGCTGCGGTTCAGCGCCTGTTGGATCACGAGTTCGGCGATCCGCTTGCCCTCGTCGACGTGCTGGTTGAGCCACAGCTCGAACGGATCGCGCACCATCTGACCGACGAGTTTCACCGCATCGCGCGAGATCAGCTCGTTCTTCACCTGTCCCTTGAACTGCGGGTCGAGCATCTTGACGGCGAGCACGTAGCTCGCGCGCGACCAGACATCCTCGGGTACGATCTTCAGGCCGCGCTGCCCCATCGCGTGGATGTCGATGAAGTTCCTGATCGCGTGATAGGCGGCCTCGCGCAGTCCGGCGACGTGGGTGCCGCCGAGCCGGGTGGGAATCATGTTGACGTAGCTTTCGCTGAGCGGATCGCCCGCGGCGGTCCAGGCGATCGCCCACATCGCACCCTCGCCTTCCGCGAAGCTGTCCGACTCGGACTGCACGGCGATGTAGCGTTCGCCCAGGAAGGCTTCTGCGACCGGTTCGTGGCCGGCGATCGCCTCCCCGAAGTAGCCGCGGATGCCGTCCGGAAAGTGCCAGGTCTGGGTTTCGATCTTGCGGCCCTTCTGGATGCCGAGCGTGAACTTCACGCCCGGCAGCAGCATCGCTTTCGCGCGCAGCAGGGCGGCTAGGTCTGCCACCGCGATCTTCGGCGAATCGAAGTATCTCGGATCCGGCCAGAAGCGCACGCGCGTGCCGGTGTCGCGCGGGCCGATGTCAGCGACCTTGCGCAGAGCCTCCTTCACCTTGCCGTTGTCGGCGAACACGATGCGGTGCAGGGCGCCGTCGCGCCTGACCTCCACCTCGAGCCGCCTGGACAGGGCATTGCTCACGCACACACCCACGCCGTGCAGTCCACCAGCGATGCGGTAAGCGGCATCCCGGTCGGTCTTGCGGAACTTGCCGCCGGAATGCAGCGTCGTGAAGATGACCTGCACCGCCGGCACATTCTTTCGCGGATGAATGTCGACCGGAATTCCGCGGCCGTCGTCCTCCACTTCCGCAGAGCCGTCCTCGTAGAGCGTGACCCGCACGTTCCTGGCGAAGCCGGCCAGACCCTCGTCCGCGGCGTTGTCGATGATCTCCACCAGCGCGTGGTTCGGATTGGCCGGATCCGTATACATGCCCGGCCGATGCAGAATCGGCGAGAGATCCTCGAGGATCTCGATGTCTTCCGCGGTGTAGGTTTTCTTGCCCATCTCGATCAAATCAGCGGCACGCACCGCACGGCGCATGACGGCGCAGAGGGGTGCGGGACCGGAAACAGGGGGGACGCCCGCCACCGGATCCGACAACACGACATGCAGATCCGTTCGAAGACTTGCACGACCGGCAGGCGGCAATTCACGGCGCGTATTGTAGTGAACTCGCGATCGGGCCGCGATCATCGCGCCTTCAATAGTGCTCCTCGGGACGCGAAGTCGCGACCGCCGTCTTCGCGCGGATGCGGGGCACGGGACGCGATGGGCTTTTCGGATGCAGCAGCGGGATCTTCAGAAACTCCTCCTGCATGAAGTCGACGAACAGCTTGACCTTGCGCGACAGCAGTCGCGCCGAGGCATAGACCGCGCTGATACGCACCGGCGCCGGACCGAAATCGGAAAGCACCTGCACGAGCCTGCCCGACTCGATGTCCTCGCGCACCAGAAACGCGGGGATGTTGGCGATGCCGATGCCCTCCAGGGCGGCCGCCCGGATGGTGAGGCCGCTGTTCGCGCGAAAGTCGCCGAACACGCGCACCGGTTGCAACCCGCCCGGCCCGTCGAAATGCCATTCGTTGCCGAACAGGTAAGTGTAGGTGATGCAGTTGTGGTTCTTCAGGTCGGCCGGCACCTTCGGCCAACCCTTCGCTCCGAGGTAGGCGGGAGAGGCCACGCACACGCGCGCGCTGCTGCCCACGTGCCGTGCCACGAGTTGCGAATCCTGCAGCTCGCCGAAGCGGATCGCCACGTCAAAGCCCTCCTGGATCAGATCGACGTAACGGTCGTTGAGCGAGAGCTCGATGGCGAGCCCGGGATACTTGCGCCGGAACTGAAAGGTCAGCGGCAGCAGGTAGAGCTGCCCGAATGCCACCGGCGCGTTCACGCGCAGCGTGCCCGTGGGCCGGTTCTGCAACTCGGAGACTTCGGCCTCCATCTCCTGGACTTCGTCGAGAATGCGCTTGCAGCGCTGGTAGTACTCGCGCCCGGCGTCGGTCAGCGAAAGCTTGCGCGTCGTGCGGTTCAGGAGGCGCACGCCCAGCTTTTCTTCGAGGGCCGTCAACTGCTTGCTGACGGTCGGCTGGATCATGTTCATTTCCCGCGCCACCGCCGAAAAGCTGCCAGCCTCCACGATCCGCACAAAGAGCTGCATCAGGTGAAACCTATCCATGGAGTCCCGTAATTCGAGCGTCCAAAGGCATAAATAATAGGTCAAAGCGCAAAAGTCTCAATGCGCATGCATGAAATCGGCTTAAAGAGGCAGTGACAGCGACTGCGGCCGACAGCCAAAGGCCCCGCTCGGCGCTGCGAGAACGCTCGGTCCTTAAGGCCGCGCGCCGCCAATCGGGGTTTTCATTCGACGGCGGGCTTTCTGGTCGCTGGCCGCCGCTCGCTTTGCAGTGCCGGCGCGGCGCCATGGCTTCATTTGTCGGTCGGTGGGCACCGCGCCGGTCTGGGGGGTTTCGGACGATATCCCGGTCTCGGCTACCTCGCGCAGCAGCCATTCGACGAATTGATTTGCTTCCGGGAGGGATTGGGCCTGCGGCGCGATGATTGCGAAGTAACTCCGGTTCGTCGGGAAGGTACGCGCAAAGGGCATGACCAGTTCACCGCGCGCGAACAGGTCCTGCAGGACAGCCCGGATACCCAAGGCAACCCCCTCACCGGCGACGGCCGCGCGGATGGCGTGGTCGAGGTGGCTGAAATGCAGCGCGCCCGCCGGGCGCAAGTCGGGTATGCCGGCAGCTTCGAGCCAAGTCGACCAGGCATGCCACGGCAGCCGATGCAGCGGCTCGTCGTAGTGCAGCAGGACATGCCGGGCGAGATCCTCGGGACGCTTGAGCAGCCGCGCGGGATCCGCCGCGACCCGCGGCGCGCAGACCGGGACCACTTCTCCACCGAACAACTTGACCGCGCCGTCAGGTACCGCCTCGGGTGCGCAATAACGCACCGCCACGTCGATGGCGTGGCGCTCCAGATCCAGCAGCTCACTGGTGGCGGACAGGCGTACGTCCACATCGGGCCGCAAAGCCCTGAATCGCGGCAGACGAGGCACCAGCCAGAGCGCGCTGAAGGCGATCGAGGCCGTGACGTTGAGTACGGGAGCGCGCTGCGTTCGGCGCGCTCGCTCGATCCCTGCGCTGATCTGCGCGAGCGCCGCGCAGACCGATCGATAAAGCGCCTCGCCCGCCTCGGTCAGCGCGAGGCCACGGCTTCTGCGAATGAACAGCCGCACTCCGATGCGCTCCTCCAGGGTCTTGATCTGGCGGCTGACCGCCGACTGGGTCAGGAACAGCTCGGAGGCAGCCTCGGTGAAACTCGATTTGCGCGCCGCCGCTTCGAATCCGCGCAGCAGATCGAGCGATGGGGAGGACGGGGCTGGTTTACGCATTCCTCTGGCTCATGCAAAGGATTCCAAAATATCGTTTGTCGTCACAGCTGACCGGGCGAACAATGGCCGGCGTCATGATTTTATGGAATAGCTTGAACGTCAAGCAGGAGGCCGTTCATGGATATCGCCTTGATCGATACGAGGCTCTCCCTTCCACGTGAAGGGTTGATTGCGCTGCGCCAGGCACGCGGTGCGCGGATCCTCTGCCTCGCCGGTTGTCTGTGGATCACTCAGGAAGGCAACTTGAAGGACGAGGTGCTTCGTCCGGGTGAATCCCTGACGGTGCAACGCGACGGGCTCACCCTGATCACCGCCTTGACCCCTTCGAGTGTGCGGTTGTCGGACCGCAGCGGCAAGCAATGCCCAAGCGCCTGGCCTGCCTGGCTCGGAGCGATGAGCGGGCGTCTGCGTCGCTGGTTTGGCGGGATGGGCACGCGTAATCCGCGTCCTTGCTAGCCATGGGCGGCACATACCTCGCAACCGCATCGCGTCTTGTGCGCAGGCCCGACCCTGGCATCGTTTTTCGCGCCGCAGGCTCGTACGATCGCGCAGCGGTGGCTTCGTTCATCGCGCGGCTCTCGCCGGAATCTCGCTACCACCGCTTCCTGCACGCGCTGCGCACGCTTCCGGACGCGCTGTTCGATGGGATGCTGCGGTTCCACCCGGCGCGAGCAGTCACCCTGCTCTGGTTCGATGTCGGGGCTGCGGGCGAACTGGTCGGTATTGCGCAGTACGCGGCCACCTACGAGCCCGGGCAATGTGAAATCGGGATCGTCGTTGCCGAGGCATGGCAGCGCCGGGGCTTGGGCTCGCTCATGCTGGACGAGCTGGCCCGAATCGCGCTTCTGGCCGGTTTCCGGTCCGCAACGGCCGAGACGTTGACCGAAAACGTCTCTGCGCTGCAAGTGGCGAGGCGTTGGGGCGCTCAGCTCGCCCTGGTGCCGGGAAACGCGCAACTTATGGCGATTCGCGCGCCGCTCGACCGGCGTGCGGGCCCGTCGCTCACGGGTACCCCACCCGATGCCCGCGTCTACTCCCGGAGACCCGGGCCGGGCTCGCCGGCAAGAACTCGTGGATAAACGAAATCGTCGATATCGATGAGGGCCCTTTCGTCGAGCACGCGCGCAGGGCGCACGACGCCGCAGGGTTTGGAGGCATCGCTGTGCGGATCGTTTCCGATCAAGCGAGGCTATCGCGTCCCATCGTGCCGCCGGGGGCAGGCGCGCATGGCCGTACCACAACGGTGCTCGCCTGCGCAGCGCCCGCAGGCCGCCGGCGGGCGCGTTTCTTCGAAGCCCGCGTGCGGCGCGAAAGCACCGTCGACAACTGGCCAAGACTGAAGCCGCCGAGCGGGAAACGGTCGCGCGAACGGACCCGTCAGACCGCGCCGGCCTCGCGCAGCAGATCCGCGATGGCTTCGGCGACGCGGCGATAGCCCTCGGCGTTGGGATGAATGGGATCGGATTTCAGCCGATTGTCCTTCAGCACGTCGTTGAGCACTTCGTCTTCCAGAGGCAGTGCGAAGTCATCCGCGATGCGCCGGTAGAAGGACGCCGTTCCTCCGAACAGCGCGGGCTCGGGAACCGCGATCATGACGACCGCAATTCCGCGGCGCCGGGCGATTTCCACCATCTTGCGCAGATTCGACTCGATGGTGGCCGCGCCGACCTTGCGCAACATGTCGTTGCCGCCCAGGCACAGCAGGAGGATTCTGGGCTGATGCTCTTCGAGCACGGCGTCGAGCCGCGCGAGCCCGCCCGTGGTCGTTTCCCCGGGCACGCCCGAGGCCACGACTGTGCGCCCGATCACCCGGGCGAGAACCTCCGGGTAGCTTTCCTGCGGCGCTGCTCCGGTGCCGTAAGTCAGGCTGTCGCCGAAGGCTAGAACCTTGTCCTCCGGTCCCAGCCGTGGCAGCGGCGGAACTTCGCGCCCACAGGCGGCCAGAACGCTCAATGAGACGACAAGCGCGAGGCTGCCCACGCGATGTCGAACGCGGCGCATGTTTCGATTCATCCCCGAAAGCAACGGGCCGACCCGCAAGACGACAATGCAGCAGGAGAATCCCGGAGCGACATTTCCCGAACGAGGTCCCCTGCTTCACTCGCCGGCGACGGTCATCCTTTCAAGCAAGATCGAGCCGCAGCAGCGTGATCCCCGCACCAGCACGTCGGTGCCGATGGCGACGATGTGCCGGAACATCTCTTCCAGATTTCCGGCGACGGTTACTTCCTGGACCGGATAGGCGATCTCGCCGTTCTCGACCCAGTAGCCGGCGGCGCCACGCGAATAGTCTCCCGTGACCAAGTTGACGCCCTGCCCCAGGAGATCGGTGACCAGCAGCCCGCGCCCCATTTTCCTGAGCAGCGCCGGGAAATCCTCGCCGGTGGACTCCATGATGAGGTTGTGATTGCCGCCGGCGTTGCCAGTGGATTTCATACCCAGCTTGCGCGCCGAATAGGTGCCGAGAAAGTAACCCTGGACCGAGCCACCGCTGACCACTGCGCGCAAGCGCGTGGCCACGCCCTCGTCGTCGAAAGGACTGCTCGCCAGACCGCGCGGCACCGTGGGATCGTCGATGATGCGCACGAACCGCGGAAACACCTGCTTGCCCAGGCTGTCGAGCAGGAACGACTGCTTGCGGTACAGATTGCCGCCGCTTACCGCCGCCACGAAATGCCCGAGCAGGCTGGAGGCCACCGTTGCCTCGAACAACACCGGCACCTGGACCGTGCCGATCTTGCGCGCGCCCAGACGGCGCGCCGCGCGGCTGCCCGCCTTGGCGCCCACCTGTGCCACGGGCTCCAAGTCGCAGGCCGCGCGAGCCACCGAATACCAGTCGTCGCGCTGCATGTTGTCGTCCTTGCCGGCGATGACCGCGCAACTCAGCGTATGACGGGAACTCGGATATCCGGCCAGGAAGCCGTGGGTATTTCCGTACGCGAAGTGCGATTGCTGCGCCGATACCGTGGCGCCTTCGGAATTGCTCACGCGGGGGTCGGCGTCGAAGGCCGCCTGCTCGCAGCGGCGGGCCAGATCGATCGCTTCCTCGACTTCGATCGGCCACGGGTGAAACAGGTCGAGATCGGGGAACTCGGTGGCCAGCAGCTCAGGGTCCGCGAGTCCGGCGAACTCGTCCGATGCCGTGAGCCGTGCGATCGACAGAGCGGCCTGCACCGCGGTGCGAACCGCCGCGCCGCTCAGATCGGAGGTACTGGCGTGCCCGCGCTGCTTTCCCACGTAAACGGTGACGCCAAGCCCCTTGTCGCGGTTGTATTCGATCGTCTCCACCTCAGAGCGGCGCACCGTCACGTTCTGCCCGGTTGCCTCGCTGGCCTCTGCCTCGGCAGCCGTCGCGCCGCGAGCAACGGCGTGCGCCAGCGCATCGCGCACGATCTCCTTCAGTGCGTCGAGGGAGTAAGCAAAGCTGTCACTTGCCGCTCGTCGTTCCATGGGCTCCTGCGGACCCTGAAAATCCAAGGCGGCATGGACTCGATCCACGCCGCCTCGGTTCGGTATCATACCACCCGGCTTCTCGCTCTCCGGACATGGACCCGCTCGCCGAAATCAGCAAGACGCAGCGCAAGCGCGAAATGCACGCGCTCCAAGCGCTCGGAGAGGAACTGGTTGCGCTGTCCGCCGGGCGCCTTGCCCGCATCGCGCTGCCCGAAAGGCTGCGCGATGCAATCGTCGAAGCCAGACGCATGTCGAAATGGGGTGCGCGCAGGCGCCAACTGCAGTACATCGGGCGCCTGATGCGCGAAGTGGACGCAGGCGCGATCCGCGCCCAGCTCGGGGCGTGGAAAGACGCGGCCGCGCGCGACACCGCCGTGCTGCACCGGGCCGAGTACTGGCGCGACCGGCTGCTGCAGGAGACTTGCGCGCTGGCCGAACTGCTCGAGCGCCATCCCGATGCCGATGCACAGCGCGTGCACACCCTGGTGCGCAACGCCCGGCAGGAAGCGACGTTGCTGAAGCCGCCAAAAAGCGCGCGCGCGCTGTTTCGGTTGCTGCACGAGCTTTTCTCCAAGGCGGATTGACCGCCTGCCGTTGTCCGTACCACGACCCATCCAGAAATGGCTCACACCGAAGACTTGATCATCGGCCTGGTCTCCATCAGCGACCGGGCATCGAAAGGTGTCTACAAGGACGAAGGATTGCCGGCGCTGCAGGAATGGCTGAGCGACGCCGTGATCAATCCGATCAGGTTCGTTTCGCGGCTCATTCCCGACGAGCAGCCGGTGATCGAGGCGACCCTGAAGGAGCTTGCGGACCGGGAAGGCTCGCATCTGATCCTGACCACCGGCGGGACCGGCCCGGCGCCGCGCGACGTCACGCCGGAGGCCACCTTGAACGTGGCGCACAAGGTCATGCCGGGCTTCGGCGAGCAGATGCGCCAGATCAGTCTGCACTTCGTGCCCACTGCCATCCTGTCGCGCCAGGTGGCGGTCATTCGCGGCGGCTGCCTGATCATCAACCTCCCCGGGCAGCCCAAGTCCATCCGGGAGACGCTCGAAGGGTTGAAAGACCCCGAGGGCAGACAGATCGTGCACGGGATTTTCGCAGCGGTGCCGTATTGTCTCGACCTGATCGGCGGACCGTACGTCGAGACCCGCGAGCACATCTGCAGGGCGTTCCGGCCAAAATCGGCCATTCGTCCCAAACCGGCCCCCGCCTGAGGCAAGGCGCGACCTTCTTGACGATCGGGCGCCGAGCCGAGACGATCGCAGCCAGAGCCAGAAGATGCAGCCCGCCACCACCCAGTCCTTGCTTCCCGCCGTCGAGATCGAAACCCGGTCGCGGCCCAGCCATGCGGTGATCTGGCTGCACGGCCTGGGCGCGGACGGCAACGACTTTGTCCCGGTCGTCGATGCCCTGCCGCTACCCCGCATCGGCATCCGCTTCGTATTCCCGCACGCGCCCATGATGCCGGTGACGATCAACGGCGGGTTCGTGATGCGCGCTTGGTACGATGTTCTCGACGCCGATTTCAGCCAGCAGGACGAACGCGGTATCCGAGCTTCCCAGCGGGCGGTGGAGGCGCTGATCGCGCGCGAGACCGAGCGCGGCATACCTGCCTCGCGCATCGTTCTGGCCGGGTTCTCGCAGGGCGGGGTGATGACCTTGCACGTAGGTTTGCGCTACCCGAAGAAGCTCGCGGGCTTGATGGCGCTGTCCGCGTATCTGCCCCTGGCCAATACCGTGGAGAAAGAGCGCAGCGCCGCCAACCGTCCGGCGCCGATCTTCATGGCGCACGGCAACCGCGATCCCATCATTCCCATCGAGGCCGGCTGGTCGGCCCGTGACCAGCTTCTCGGGCTCGGTTATGCCGTGCAGTGGCATGAGTACGACATGCCGCATTGCGTCTGTCCCGAGGAGATCCAGGACATCGGCCGGTGGCTGCAGAAGGTGCTGCTTTAGGGCACGGCGCTTACCCGTGCTGGGCGATTCGAAAGTGGGCGATCTCGTAATCGCCGCCGCTTTCCGTCAGCAGCTGCGGTTCGAGCAGATACTCGCGATCGTAGATCTGCATGGCATAGGTCGCCTGCGCGGAGAACGTCCCCGCCGGCAGCAACAGCGTGACTTCGCCGTGGCTCACGCTGTCGCCAACGTGGGATGGCAGCAGCACGGCCGCAACGGCCGGCACGGACTCGGCCGGCCGCAGCAGGGCCACGACCCGCGCCCCGCGCCCGATCAACTGCACCCCGACGTAGCGCTGGCCATCGTCGCGCGCGACCAGCCGGCGCACGACGCCCACCGCCCAGATGCGACTGTCGACCGCACGCGCACCGAGCAACGCGCCCACGCGCACCCAGTGGGCCGCGCCGCGCGGCAACAGGGCACCGTAGCCGCTTTCGCTCTCGTTCTCCACCGTCCAGGTCTCGCTGCTGTCGTCGAGCGCGAGGTCGACCGCCGATTCCGCTGATAGCTTGTTCAAGAGCTGTTCGTAGCCGCTCGCCACCAGGATCTTCGACACCGCGCGCTTGCGTTCCTCGGTGCGTCCGGGCCGCCGCGCCCACCAGTAGCGGGTCAGGTGCTCCAGTACCTCGATCACCTCGCCCACCCGGTTCACGTCCTGCAGGGACAGCTCCGCGGGAATCGCTTCTTCGGAGGCGATCGAAGCCGACAGCGCTTCGAGAACGGCCACCGCCTCGCCCGGACCGAAGAAGCGCATGCCCAGCCGGACCCGCATGCCGGGCACGAATCTCGAAGGCGGCGCCCCGCTCTCCAGATCGATGAAAAAATGGCAGCCGCGCGACGGGTAACGCTGGAGTTCGAAACGGCCGGAGTACTGCGCGACGATCCGCTCCGCGATATCGAGCGCCTTCGGCGACAGACTGTCGGCCGCCGACATCGCCAGCATCAGCGGCTTGAGAAATTCGCGCTGCAGCGTGGTCTCCACGCCTTCATAGGGCTGGACCCGGGTGGCGGCAATGCCCCGGTCCTCGGCGCAGGCCCACAATCGGGTCAGCGTGAACCACAGTTCTTTGTCGACCGGCGCGTAACGCAGCAGCTGCCATTTCAGGCGCAAGCCGGTTGCTCTCAAGGCCCGTGCAAGCAGCGTCGGGACCTTGTCGCGAACCTGCGTCCATCCGGGGCAGTAGGTCTGGAAGTCGCGGATGACGTCGAGATAGGCGGTCCAGAGCCGCTGCAGGTAATCCGTCGCCGAAGCCCACGCCTGTTCGTCGCCGGATGACTGTGAGCGATCGGCGCCGGCGAGAAATTCGCCTTGCAGTCGATTGAGCCAGTCGCGCCCGCTGCGGTCGAGCAGATCGACGATCTCGATCCGGCGCGCCAGCGCCAGTTCCGGCGAGGCGCTCGACAGGGCCTCGAGCCACGCGCCCAGACCGGCAAGCGCCTGATGCGGATCCTCCGGCAGCGCCGAAACGAGATCGAGCGCCGCATGCTGGTCGGCCAGGGGATGCGCCGCGCTCGTTGCCGGGGTACCGTCGGCCATCGTCGGTCCTCTCGCTAGCCCTCGTCGGTCGATTATATCCGCCGCGTGGTGGCGCGCCGCTGTCAGTCGGCGGCGAACGCCTCGCGCTGCGCGCGCCGCGCGGCGCGCCGGCCGCGTCGCACGTCGATGCCGGCGAGAACCAGCAAACCTGCAATGAAAAACACGCCAACCGTGAGGAGCGCGCGGCGATGATCGCCGCCGCTCAGCCAGGAGACCACGCCGTAGGTCAGCGGCCCGAAGATCGAGGACAGCTTGACCGCGAGTCCCCACAGGCCGAAGAACTCCGCGCGGCGCTGGGCCGGGGAGAGATAGCCGATCAGAGCCCGCCCCGCGGACTGGCTGGCACCAAGGCACAGGCCGGCGAGGTTGGCCGCTATCCAGAACAGCCCGCGAGTCTGTGCCGCCCAGGCCACGGCGATCGTGATCAGCCATCCGAGCAGGGTCAGCGCGATCGTCGCCTTGTGTCCGAGCTTGTCCTGGAACTGCCCGAAGGCGAGTGCGCCCGCCATCGCGGTGACGTTCACCAGCAGGACCAGCAAGATGGTTTCCCGGCTGCCGAAGCCCATCGCTTCCTGCGCGTAAATCGCCGCGAGCGCGATCACCGATTGCACGCCCGCCTGGTAGAACAGGATGCACACCAGGAAGCGCATCAGGTCCTGATAGCGGCGCGCGTGCTGGACCGTATCCCAGGTGCGCGCGAATGCGTTGGCGCGTTCGGCGCCTGCCTGCGGCACGGCGCGCTCGCGCAGTAGCACGAAGGTGGGCAGCGACGCCAGCAGGAACACTGCGGAGGTAATCAGCATCGTGACCGGCACGAACTGCGCGGCGCCCTGACCGGCCGCCTGCGCCCAGGTCACATAGGCCAGGCAGGCGGCGAGCGTGAGCAACCCGCCGAAATAGCCCAGCCCCCAGCCCCAGCCGGAGACCTTGCCCAGCGCGCGGCCCTTCGCGATTTCGGGAAGAAAAGCCGCGATCAGGTTTTCCCCGGAACCGTAGAAGAAGTTCGAGACGACCAGCAGCGCGATGCCGAGCGTCAGGTCGCCGGGACCTACCAGCGCCAGGCCCGCCGTGGCGAGAACGCAGCCTGCGGTGCTGAGGGCGAGCAGCGGCTTTTTCGCCGCGTGCACGTCGGCATACGCGCCGAGAACCGGCGCCGTGAGGACGATCAGCGCGTAGGAAAAAGACAGGGCCACGGTCCACGCGAAAGTCCCCCACACCGCGCCCTGCGCCACGACGGCAACGAAATACGCGTTGAATACTGCGGTGATGACCACCGTGGTGTAGCCCGAATTCGCGAAGTCGAACATCGCCCAGGCCCAGACCTCGCGCGGGCGCACGTCTTCGTGCAGCGACTGCCGCTTCGTTCGGATCTCCATCGTCGGATCGCGCAGCGGACCGGTTGAACTGCCGGCTTCCCGGTCCTAGATGACGCCCTTGTTCTTCAGTTGCTGCACCTGCCCGCGCTCGTAGCCGAGGTCGGCGAGAATTGCCTCGGTGTGCTCTCCCAGCTTTGGGCCGAGCCGGCGGATCGCACCGGGCGTGTCCGACAGCCTGGGCACGATTCCGGGCACCTTGAGCGGCTTGCCGTCGGGCAGCGTCGCCTGCGCGATCATGCCGCGCGCACGATAGTGCGGATCGCGCGCAATGTCCGCCACGTCGTAGATCTTTCCGGATGGCACCTCGGCCTCTTCGAGAATCTTCAGCACCGCTTCGAGATCGCGCGCGGCGCACCAGTCGCCGATCACCCGATCCAGCTCCTCGGCACGGTGCACGCGCCCGTCGTTCTTCGCCAGCCCGGGGTCGTTCGCCAGATCGTCGCGTCCGATGGCCGTCATCAGGCGCCTGAAGATCGAATCCCCGTTGGCGCCGACGACGATGTATTTGCCGTCGCGTGTGGTATAGGTGTTGGATGGCACGATGCCGGGAAGCGAAGCTCCACTGCGTTCGCGCACGAAACCGGTCAGGTCGTACTCGGGCAGCAGGCTCTCCATCAGGCTGAACACCGCTTCGTAGAGCGCGACATCGACCACTTGCCCGCGCCCGCCGTTTGCCTGCCGTGCGCGCAACGCCATCAGGGCGCCGATCACGCCATACATCGCGGCCACGGCATCGCCCAGGCTGATGCCTACGCGCACCGGCGGCCGGTCGGGATAACCTGTCACGTAACGCAAACCGCCCATCGCCTCGGCAATGGCGCCGAAACCCGGCCGGTCCCGGTACGGTCCGCTCTGGCCGTAGCCGGACAGGCGCACCATGACCAGCCCCGGGTTGTCGCGCGACAGAACGTCGTAGCCCAGTCCCCACTTTTCCATCACGCCGGGACGGAAGTTCTCCACCACCACGTCGGCGCGCTGGGTCAGACGGCGAACGATTTCCTGGCCTTCCATGGCCTTGAGGTCGACGGTGATGGACTTCTTGTTGCGCGCCTGCACGTACCACCAAAGCGAAGTGCCTTGGTAGAGCTTGCGCCACTGGCGCAACGGATCGCCCCCGTCGGGCGACTCGACCTTGATCACTTCGGCCCCGAACTCGGCGAGAATACGCGTGCAGAAGGGGCCGGCGATCAACTGGCCGAGCTCGATGACCCTGATATCCGATAGCGGACCCATGCAGCGATTCTATCTTGCCGGCACGCCACTCCGCGGCCACACGGGGGGCGATCGCGGCGGGAGGTATTCTTTGAGCCGCGCCGCGCCGCTGCTTGCCGCCGCGTTTCTCATCCTGTTATCGGAGGCCGCAATGTCCGCCTGCCCGGCAGTACTCGACCATGCGATGAAGGATCTGGACGGCAGGCCGATCGACCTGTGCCGGTTTGCCGGCAAGGTGGTGCTGGTCGTAAACACCGCCAGTTACTGCGGTAACACGCCCCAGTACAAAGGCCTGGAATCGCTCTACGAGAAGTACCAGGACAAGGGGTTGGTGGTGGTGGGCTTCCCCGCCAACGACTTCGGCGGCCAAGAACCCGGCAGCGCGCAGGAGATCAAGGAGTTCTGCGAGCTGACCTACGGCGTCCGATTTCCCATGGTCGAGAAGACGAGCGTCGTGCCCGGGAAGGCGAACCCGGTGTTCGCCGAGCTGGCAAGGATGACCGGTGAGACGCCCGAGTGGAACTTCCACAAATATCTGGTCTCGCGCGACGGCCGCCGCGCGTACAGCTTCTCCGCCCGCACCCAGCCCGAAAGCATCCAGGTGCTCTCGCGCATCGAAGAACTTCTCGCCGAGAAACCCTGACCTCTAACGGAGTCGAGGGGGAAGACAACGGGGACACAAAAAGACCAGAACTCGGGAGGCTCGCCGGAGGCAGCGGTCGGTAAAGCCCGGAAGCTCTGGCTCGGCCCCCTCGCCCCGCGCTTTCCCCCGGATCAAGCGGCGAAATCGCGCAGGACCTGACCGGCGCGAGGCGCATCCGCGCGCAGGCCGTGTGCATCCGCGATGAGCTGTCCGTTGACCCACACGCCGTGCACGCCCAACGCGGGCGTATCGATACGCGATGCGCCTGCCGGCAAGTCGTACACGCGGCGCGACGGGCCGCGACCGACCGTTGCCGGATCAAAGAGCAGCAGGTCCGCCCAGTTCCCCGGTGCGATGCTGCCCCGGCCCCTGAGACCGAACAGTTGCGCGGGCTCCAGGGTCAGTTTCTTCACGGCGCGTTCGATCGGCATGGCCTTGCGCTCGCGCACCCAGTGCCCGAGCAGGTGCAGGCCGAATCCGGCATCGCACAGGAATGTGAGATGCGCGCCGGCATCGGACAACGAGACGATGGCGTTCTCGTCGTTGAGCATGCGGCCTACCGCGTCCTCATCGGAATTGAGGAGCGTGGCAGTAAACAGCGTATCCAGATCCTCCGAAAGAGCCAGATCGAGCATGAAGTCCACCGGATGCACGTCTTCTTGCCTGGCCAATGCCTGAATCGACCGACCTTCGAAACGGCCGTGGGCCGGATCCGCGACCCGGGCCACAAAGGCCTTGTCCCATTCGCCCGTGAACATGCGGCGCGAGCGCTTGGCCAGCTCGTCCTTGAGGCGTTGCCGGAACGACGGATCCGCGAGCGTCGTCTTGACCCGTGGCTCGTCCATCTTCATCAGCGGCTGCCACGCGGCAAGTCCTTCGAACACGTAGGGTTCGTGCAGGGTGAATTCGAAGTTGAGCGGACACACCGAAACCGCGCCGTACAGGCGGCGCCCGCGGGCACGCGCCTCGGCGATCTGCTGCAGATCCTCGAAGGTCGCCTCAGGCGTAAGATTCGAGTGCAACAGGGCCGCGACCAGATAGGGCCGGTCGGCCAGCCCAGCCAGCGATTCGATCCAGCCGATGGGCGTATCGGACGCCTTGGTCATCATCAGCAAACCCTTGCCGATTTCACGCAGTGCGCCCGATAACCGCTCCAGCTCCTGCTCTGCGGCGAGCCGGGACGGCATCGGTATTCCCGCCTCGCCGTTGTGCTGATACGAACGCGTGGTCGAGAAACCGCAGGCGCCTGCTTCCATGGCCTCGAGCACGATGGCACGCATGCGGGCGATTTCCTCGGCAGTCGCGGCACGTCTGGGCGCCTCTTCGCGCATGACGAACGTGCGCACCCCCGAGTGCCCGACGAACACCGCCACGTTCGGCCCCACACCCTTTCGCTCGAGCATTTCGAGATACTCCGGAAAGGACTCGAAACCCCAGTCGATCCCGGCGCGCAGGGCCTCGAGCGACATACCCTCGACGTGCGTCAGGTTGCGCATCGTAAGATCACGGTCTTGCGGGCGGCACGGCGCGATGGTGAAACCGCAGTTGCCCATGACCACCGTAGTCACTCCGAGGGCGGGGGAAGGGTTGGCGAACGCATCCCACGTAATTTGCGCGTCGTAGTGGGTATGCGTGTCGATGATGCCGGGCATGAGCGCCAAGCCTTTGGCGTCCAGCTTGCGTGCCGCGGGCGCGGTGACGTTGCCGACTGCCGCGATGCGACCGTCGAGCACGCCCACGGAGCCTGTTTTCGGCGCGTTTCCCGTGCCGTCGTAGATCACGGCATTGTCGATTTTCAGGTCCAGCATCCGTATCGTTCCCGGTCAAGAAGTCCCATGCGGCCTTCGGCCCGCCATGCCCGTCCCGGCGGGAGTCCGGCCTGTCACGTCTTTTGCCCGCGCTGGCGCGGATAGCGAATCTCCAGAACCTCGAGCGTGGTCGCTCCGGCCGGCCGGTTCCAGGTCACCGTGTCCCCGACGCGCGCACCGATGAGCGCCTTGGCCAGCGGGGAGCGCCAGCTCACCTTGCCGCGCGCGGCGTCCGCTTCGTCCTCGCCGACGATGGTGAAGCTATGCACTTTCCCGTCCTCGTCCTCGGTCCGCACCGTGGCGCCGAAATGCACTTCGTCCGCGGGCTCGTTTGCCACGTCGACCACGATGGCGCTGTCCACCCGCGCCTGGTAATAGCGCAGATCGCGCTCCAGCTCGGCCAGACGCGGCTTGTCGAAGTCCGCCGCGGCCTGCTTGAGCCGCGCATGCTCCGCCGCCAGCTGTTCGACCTTCGCGCGCAGCATCGCCAGCCCCTCGGGGGTGACGTAGTTCGGCTCGTTGCCGAGCGGGCGTTCCGGCAGCTCCGTGCTCGCCAGGTCTTCGCTGTCTTCCTTGATGAAGGCGCGGCTCATGTTCGGTCCTTACTTCGGGTCTGGAATCGGGTCCGGCAAGTCGTGCGGTCGGGCCGGGTCGAGATCGGGGGAACGCGGCGCAGCGAGGCTGCGATCACCCGAGTTCATGTTACCAAGAATCGACGGTGCCGACGCGCTGCGCTGCACGCAGCCCACCGCGACGCGCGGTCGGCAGGTGTCCGGCTTGCGCGGCGCTGTTCGCGGCACACGGCGGCCAACGCACGCCCCTTCCGATGCGTTACGCGAGCGCGCTCGTTCGTCAAGGCCCCTGTGGTTCCGTCATTCTTTGCAATAAACCCGTGTTCTCACGAGCGGTCAAACCCGGTCGGCCTTTCGACGCGGGGCGCGATAATGTCGCTTGGCCGATTTTGCCCGTAACATGCGCCGCCAAGGGCCGATGTTCCGTCATATACCCCTGCCAAGCGAAAGGAGTCATTCGGGATGCACGCCACGCTGCCGCGACTGAACGAGTTCCGCTTCCCCGCCATCCATCGCCGCCGCGTACGGACACTGCAGGCCAATCTGGGCTACAAGTGCAATCAGGCCTGCCTGCACTGTCACGTCAATGCCGGGCCGGGGCGCACCGAGCTGATGTCGCGCGAAATCGCCGAAACCGTCATCGAGTATTTGCGCACGGCGCGCATCGAGACGCTCGATCTCACCGGTGGAGCCCCGGAACTGAACCCCAACTTCCGGTTTCTGGTGAGTGCCGCCACAGAGCTGGGACTGCACGTCATCGATCGATGCAACCTGACGGTTCTTGAACAAGCGGACCAGGAGGACCTGCCCGAATTCCTGGCGCGCTACCGAGTCGAAATCGTGGCTTCGCTGCCGTGCTACCTGGAGGAGAATGTCGACCGGCAACGGGGCAGCGGCGTGTTCGACAAGAGCATCCGCGCGCTGCGGCGGCTCAACGCCCTGGGATACGGCCGGCAGGGCTCCGGCCTGACGCTGAACTTGGTCTACAACCCGCAGGGGCCTTCGCTGCCGCCGCCTCAGGCCCGGCTCGAGCAGGACTACCGCCGCCATCTCGGCGTCAGATACGGCATCGAGTTCAACCAGCTCTTCACCCTGGCGAACATGCCGATCCAGCGCTTCGGCAGCATGCTGGTCTCCAGGGGCCAGTTCGGCGCGTACATGCAGTTGCTGAAGGACGCCTACCGAGAGGAAAACCTCGACAATTTGATGTGCCGCAGCCTGATCTCGGTCGACTGGCTAGGCTATCTTTACGACTGCGACTTCAACCAGATGCTGGGACTGCCGCTGCAACTGGGCAACCGCGCGCGCGTGCACCTGCGCGACCTGATCGGTCGGGATCTGGACGGCCACTCGATCACGGTGCGCGATCACTGTTTCGGCTGCACCGCGGGGCAAGGATCGTCGTGCGGCGGCGCGCTGCGAGACGACTGAGTCTTTGGGGCACACCGCTGGCAGGCCGGCAACGGGCGAGGACACCGGCGGCACCGGAACCCGGCCTGAGCGCGGCGCGCACTTCGCTTTGCCGGGCCCGTGGCGCGCGAACCCAGGCTGACCGCGGGAGGGTCTGCCCATGAGCAGGAGGAAATGGCTGGTACTTGCGCTCGTCGCTCTCCTTGCAGCGGCTTTCCTGGCGTTACCGGTGGAGCGCTACCTCAGCCTGGAATACCTGAAATCGCAGCATGCTGCCCTGACCGCGCATTTCGATGAGCGCCCGCTCAGCACCGCGGCCGCCTTCTTTCTGATCTACGTCGCCGTAACCGGCCTGTCGCTGCCCGGCGCGGCCATTTTGACGCTTGCCGCCGGCGCGGTGTTCGGCCTGCTGTGGGGCACGCTGATCGTGTCGTTTGCCTCCAGCCTGGGGGCCACGGTAGCCTTCCTGGTGTCGCGCTTCCTGCTGCGCGAAACGGTGCAAAGGCGCCTGGGGGAGAAGCTGCGCGCGATCAACGCCGGCATCGAAAAGGATGGCTCCTTCTACCTCTTCACCCTGCGCCTGGTGCCGGCTTTCCCGTTCTTCGCGATCAACCTCGTCATGGGGTTGACGCCGATGCGCACCTGGACTTTCTACTGGGTGAGTCAGCTCGGGATGCTGGCCGGCACCATCGTCTACGTCAACGCCGGCACCCAGATCGCCGGGATTCATTCGCTGGCCGGCATTCTCTCGCCGGGACTGCTCGCCTCTTTCACGCTGCTGGGCGTCTTCCCGCTCATCGCCCGCAAGTTCGTCAGCGCGATCAAGGCCCGACGGGTCTATGCGCGCTGGAGCAGGCCGCGCCGTTTCGACCGCAACCTGGTGGTCATCGGGGCCGGCTCCGCGGGCTTGGTGGCCGCCTATATCGCGGCAGCCGTGAGGGCGAAAGTCACGCTGATCGAGAAACATCGCATGGGCGGGGATTGCCTCAATACCGGCTGCGTTCCTTCGAAGGCTCTACTGCGTTCGGCGAAATTCCTGTCGCACGTGCGCCGGGCGCAAGAGTTCGGCATCCGGCGCGCCAGCGCCGACTTCGACTTCGCCGACATCATGCAGCGCGTGCAACGCGTGATCGCTGAGGTCGCGCCGCACGACTCGGTGGAGCGCTATGCGGGGCTGGGCGTCGAATGCCTGCTCGGCGAAGCCAGGATCGTGTCGCCTTGGGAAGTCGAAGTGCGCACCACCGCGGGCATTCAGCGGCTGACCACGCGCTCCATCGTGATCGCCGCCGGAGGGCGGCCGTTCATACCGCCCATACCCGGCATCGAACGGACCGGCTACCTCACCTCGGACACCGTCTGGAACCTGCGTACGCTGCCACGAAGGATGCTCGTGCTGGGTGGCGGCCCGATCGGTTGCGAGCTGGCGCAGGCCTTTGCCCGCTTCGGCGCGCGCGTCACTCTGGTCGAAATGCTGCCGCGGCTGCTGATGCGCGAAGACCCGGACGTTTCCGCCCTGGTGATGAAGCGCTTCCTCGAGGAAGGCATCGACGTGCGTGTCAACCACAAGGGCAGGCAGTTCCTGGTCGAGGGCGACAGCAAGATCGTCGTGTGCGAGCACGACGGGCGGGAGGTGCGCATCGAGTTCGATGAACTGCTGGTGGCGGTCGGACGCGTCGCCAACACGGAAGGCTACGGCCTGGAGGAACTGGGCATCGGGCTGACCCGAAGCCGGACGATGGAAACCAACGAGTTCCTGCAGACGATCTACCCGAACATCCTTGCCTGTGGCGACGTGGCCGGCCCGTTCCAGTTCACGCACACGGCTTCGCACCAGGCCTGGTACGCCACGGTCAATGCGCTGTTCGGTCGCATTCGCAAGTTCCGCGTGGACTACTCCGTTATTCCATGGGCCACGTTCACGGAGCCCGAGGTTGCCCGAGTCGGTCTCAACGAGGTCGACGCCAAGGAAAAGGGTATTGCCTACGAACTGACCGCCTACCGCATCGACGACCTGGACCGTGCGATCGCGGATTCCGAAGCGCATGGCGTGGTAAAGGTGCTTACCGTGCCCGGCAAGGACCGCATCCTCGGGGTCACCATCGTGGCAGACCATGCCGCCGATCTGATCGCCGAGTTCGTCAGCGCAATGCGTCATGGCATCGGACTGAACAAGATTCTGGGCACGATTCACATCTATCCGACCCTGGCCGAAGCGAACAAGTACGCGGCGGGTGCATGGAAACGCGCGCACGCGCCGCAGAAAGTGTTGCGCCTGCTGGAGCGCTATCACGCGTGGATGCGCGGCTGAGCCTGCCTGATTCGCGGTGCGGGAAGAAGATCGCCAGGCGGGCTTGGAGGCGCCGCCATTGTACTGAATGACGAAGCGCGAGACGTGCGACGAAACGGCAAGAAGCGAGAGGAAGGCGGTCCGCGCCTTTCGATCATCGTCCCGACGCTGAACGAAGCGGCCGGTATCGTCGCGTCCTTGCAGGCGCTCGTGGCGCTCCGCGCGCGAGCAGTCGAGGTCATCGTCGCCGATGGCGGAAGCAAGGACGGCACCACCGAACTGTGCCGCCCTTACTGCGACCGGGTCGTCACCTGCGGGCGCGGGCGCGGTCGTCAGATGAACGCCGGCGCGCGCGAAGCGCGGGGCGAGGTCTTGCTGTTCCTGCACGCCGATGTCCAGTTGCCTCCCGACGCGGACCGTCTGATCCTGCGAGCCGTGGGAGCCGGCAGCCGGGTCTGGGGACGATTCGATGTCGAGCTGTCCGGTGCCCACCGGCTGTTCCGGTTGATCGCCTTCATGATGAACCTGCGCTCACGCCTGACCGGAGTGGCCACCGGCGACCAGGCGATGTTCGTCACTCGCAGCGCATTCGAATCGGTGGGCGGATTTCCCGAGATCGCGCTCATGGAGGACGTCGAAATGAGCGTCCGGTTGAAGCGACTGAGCCGTCCCCTTCGCCTGTCGGCGCGGGTGCGCGTGTCTTCGCGTCGCTGGGAGCGCCACGGAATCCTGCGCACCACGCTCCTCATGTGGCGACTGCGCCTGTGCCATTTCTTCGGTGCGGACCCAGACCGCCTGGCGCGTTTGTACTCCGGTGGATCTTAGGATTCAGGTGTTCGCCAAGGCGCCGATTCCCGGCCGGGTCAAGACCCGGCTGGCTGTCCGTCTCGGCAGGCGCGGTGCGGCGCAGCTCCAATCGTGGTTGATCGAATGCGCCCTGCGGACGGCGGCCGCGGCCGGAATCGGCACCTTGGAATTGTGGTGCACACCGAACTGCGAACATCCCTTTCTGCGCGATTGCGCGCGGCGTTACGCAGCGAAGCTGATCGAGCAAGGGTCCGGAGACCTCGGCAGCCGCATGCACCGCGCCTTGAAGGCGGCGATCGATGGTGGCGGAGCCGGTGTGCTGATCGGTTCAGACTGCCCGTCCCTCATGCCCGCCGATCTGCTCGCCGCGGCCGGCGCGCTCGAAGCGGGTTGCGACGTAGTGCTTTCGCCCGCGGAAGACGGCGGCTATGTGCTCGTCGCCGCGAGACGCGCGCCCCCAGCGCTGTTCGATGGCATCCAGTGGGGGGGACCGGCGGTGATGGCGCAAACGCGCGAACGGCTGCTTCGCCTCGGCCTGCGCTGGCGCGAGTTGGCGCCCCGCTGGGACGTCGACCGGCCGGAAGACTACGACCGGCTGCTGCGAGAAGGCTGGTTGCCCGACGCGGAGGTTGGAAGTTGAAGGCGCGCGGCGTTGCCCGCGGCAAGGCGTGGCAGGCGCCGGCCCCGAGCGCCCGGCGATGAAGCGCCTGCTCCTCATCGGCGGTGGACACAGCCACATCGAGGTATTGCGGCGCCTCGCCCTGCGTCCCGAAACCGCGGCCGAGACGGTATTGATCAGCACTCATTCCACCACCGTGTACTCGGGAATGCTGCCGGGCGCCATTTCCGGTCACTACCGGCTGGACGAGTGCCGGGTCGACCTCGCGAGGCTGGCGCGCCGGGCCGGAGCGCACTTCATCGAGGCGCGAGTCAATGGCTTGCACCTCGACGCCAAGCTGGCGTTCTGTGCCGACGGCCGCAGCCTCGCATACGACGTCGCCTCGATCGACATCGGTTCGCGCCCCGCCACGCTGGGCGTGCCCGGTGCCTCGCACAATGCGCTGGGCATCAAGCCGATCGAAACCTTCATGCAGCGCTGGGAGGACATCGTCGCGCATGCACGGGATCTGCCGATTGGCTATCGCCTGCTGGTCGTGGGTGCGGGGGCGGCAGGAGTCGAAGTGCTGCTGGCCATGCAGCATCGTCTGATCCGGGCCGGCGCGCGCGATCCGCGCTTCGGTCTGGCTACGGACAGTGCGCAGATTCTCCCTGCCCATGCGCCGCGCGCACAGCGCATCTTCACGCGCCTGTTGCGGGAACGTCAAGTCGACACCTATTGCGGAGAGCGGGTGGTTCGTGTGATGCCGCGAGCGGTCTTGCTCGCCGACGGAAAGGAAATTCCGGCCGACCTGATCGTCTGGGCGGCGGGAGCGGCTGCGCCCCTGTGGCCCGGCGCGTGCGGGCTGGCGACCACTGCGCATGGATTCGTTCTGGTCAACTCATACCTGCAGTCGGTCAACCGGCCCGAAATCTTCGCCGCCGGGGACGTCGCGGAACTCCGTGGCAACCCGCGCCCCAAAGCCGGCGTGTACGCAGTGCGGCAAGGTCCCGCGCTCGCCGCAAATCTGCGCCGCGCGCTGAACGGTGCGCCGCTCGTGGTCTTTCATCCACAGCGCCGGGCGCTCGCGCTGATCAGCACCGGTGATCGCCACGCAGTCGCCTCGCGCGGCTGTCTGGCCGTCGAGGGCGCCGCATTGTGGCGCTGCAAGGACTGGATCGATCGGCGCTTCGTAGGCCGCTACGCGTAATGCCGGGGCCAAGCCCCGGCGCACCGTGACGGCTACAGTCCGAGCAGATTGAGCGGCGATCCACCGGACCCGGTTGCGGTCGTGCCTCCGAGAGCACCGGTCGATCCACCGAGCCACTCCGTCGCCGTGTCCAGCACGCTGCCGGTCGTTGCGCCCAGTGCATCAACCGTCCCGCCGAGAACGCCACCCGCGGTGGCGGTCAGGTCCTGCACCGGCCCATCCAGCGCGGTGCCGCCCAGCAACTGGCCGGATAAGTCCTGGACGGTGCCGGTCAGCGCGTCGGTTGCAGTGCCGAGCGTTCCAAATAGTGCCTCATGGGTCGCGCCCAGCAATCCGCCGGTGCCGTCCACGAGATCCGGGGAAATCGGCGACAAGGCGGAAAGCCCCAGCGGACTGATTGGCGAAGTAGGCGGCGGGGGCGACAGCAGGGTTTGGTTGGCAGCCAGCGTAGGCCTGGTTTTCCAATCGACAACCAGGTAGCTTTGGCCGGCCGAAACCGGCAGGCAGCCGCCACCGTTGCACACCTCGATCTCGCCCTCGGCGACCGTACCGGCCAAGGACCCGTTCAATTGCATCGTGTATTCGGTCCCGCGGATGCCGATCGTGGCCACGACGGTGGTCATGAGGTAGGCCTTGCGATTGACCTTGGCGATGCGGCCGGTGATCGTGCGCAATGCCCCCTTGAGCAGCGTGAAGAAGCTGCGTTCGGTTCCGTCAGCGACACTGTCCCATCTGTATTCGTCGATGCGAAACACGGTGCGCTCGTACAACGACACATAGCCGCCGTCGGTAAAGCGAAGCTGGGCGCGACCTTCGTTCGTGTTGATCGTGTCTCCGGCCTCAACTGTCATGCCCTTGCCCAGCGGGCGAATCGAACCATCGGCCGATTCCGCGCTCACCATGCCCATCGCGAATTCCACGCGCGCGGCAGGCGCAGCCATCGCCTGCAGCGAACAAAGCAGCAGAGCCGCGATCAGCGGCCGGTACAAGAGAAAAGCGCGCTTGACGTTCGGCTCCACGGAGGTTTCCTCAATGGTTCCAGCGATCGAAAAAGGTGCGCTCGGGTCCCAGACGAGGCCTTCTCGGACCCCGACCTCCCTTGCTGTGAGACAGCCGAGCGCACCCCGATCACGGCAAGCCGCGTACCACACGCGGCTGACGAAACCCGCTACAAGGGAAAAACGCCGAGGACAGCGAGGGTTTCACGCAACCCGGCCCGCGTTGCCGAAAGATCGACAGCGCCGGCTGTCGGCGTGCCGACGCGGCGCACTGCCGTCCGTAGTCAGAAGGCGACACTCGCATTTGTCGCGGGCTTCAGACCGGTTCAAGGGCTTCGCGAGCAACGCGAACCCAGGAGTCGGGGCAACCGATATCCCGGCCGGTCAGTCGTCGGAGCCGACCACGAGGGTGGGCCACACGACGTAGCCGAGAAGATCGTCGGGCTCGATCAGCACGACCGCCTTCTGCCGCAATTCCCGCGACGATGGGGTGGCGCCACGCCGCAGATAACGCTGCACGACCTCGATCGGATTGCCGCCCGGCTCCCCGGCCAGGGAGCGGCCGGTCAGACTGATGCGCCGCCCTTCGTAGGCTGGCGAAGCGGGATCGCGGCCGAATTTGGATCGGCCCAAGTCCCGGTGGGTGACCAGGTGATAGGGGAAAGGCGCTTCAGGGTGCTCGGCGTAGAACGTCCACACTTCGAAGTCCTTGACTCCGGAAGTGCCGTTGATGAAATGCAGGGCAGCACCCCCGCAAAGCGCGGCACAGAGCACGCGCCTGCGATACAGCAATGCCCATTCGGGGTGGCGTGCGAAGAGATCCGCGCGCTCCTCCCGGGCGATGCGCGCGAGCTTCCTGAGATCGACCCTCGTGATCGGGGCGAAGGAACGGTCCGGTACCACGCCGGCGTTCGGCTCGCCGACTAACCCATCGTGTTCGGCACCCACTGCGTGCACCACCCGTTCGGGCTCACCGCACCGTCGAGGATGACGCACACGCCATCGCCCTGGTAGAGCACGCACTTGGCGCAGTTCCGCCCCAGGTATGGCTCGTTCTGGTAGCGCACCTCCTCGCGCGTGCGCTTGCGCAGTCCTGGCAGCGGCTTGGTCTGCGCCCGCGCCCGGCCCGCAATGCCGCCTGCGCACGCCGCGGCGACCAAGAGAAAGCGCCGCCGCGAAAAGCCTTGTTCTCCGTGCCCGTTCATCCAGTTCTCCCTCCGGTCCGATATCGCTGCACGGATTATAGTTGCCCGCAGCGGGAGACCGCCTCCGGAACCGAGGAGCCGGCGATCGTCGACCGGCAGCATGCGCGACGATCAGAGAGCGTAACGCTTTAGCGTGTCGCGCCGTATCTCGATCCCCAGCCCCGGCGCGGACGGGATATCCACCCATCCCTCGGACAGCTCCGTCGGCCGGGATGTGAGTTCTCGACGGAACGGGTGCGCTGAGCGGTCGTATTCGAGGATCGGTTCGCGCGCGAACAGGGAATGATGGACGACCGGCAATGCGGCGATCAATTGCAGGGAAGCCGCTTGCGCCACGGCAGAACCCCAGACATGAGGGTTGACTTCAATGCCGTAGGCCTGGGCCAGTGCAACGATGTGCCTGCACGCCGTGAACCCGCCGCAGGAGCCGATATCGGGTTGGACGATATCCACCGCCCGGGCACCGAGCAGCTCGCGAAACCCGTACAGGCTGTGCTCGTTCTCGCCCCCGGCGATCGGAACCCGAAGCTTGGCGCGCAGTTCGCAATAACCGGCGATGTCTTCGGGGACGACCGGCTCTTCGTACCATCGCAGAGCGTAGTCTTCCAGCGCGTAACCCAGGCGCAAGGCCTCGGCCCTGCCGTAGGCGTGATTCGTGTCCACCATCAGCGTCACGGCGCTGCTGCCCAAGGCAGCGCGAATTTCACGCATCACGGCGATGTCGTCGTCCACCCCGTAACCGAGCTTGACCTTCATCGCCCGAAATCCGGCGCTGAAATGCATCGCCGCTTCCTCTGCGAGCCGCGCACCCTCGCCCTGACCCTTCTTGCGATAGAACCCCGTTGCGTAGGGCTGGACCCGATGGCGAAACGCGCCGCCCAGCAGACTGTAAATGGGCACCTCGTGGTACTGGCCCGCGATGTCCCAGAAAGCGATGTCCAGCGCGCTGATGGCCGCCAGCACCGATCCCTTGCGTCCGTAATCACGCGTCGCGTGGTACATGCGGTGCCACAAGACCTCCGTGTCCCGGGGATCTGCGCCCAGGACCAGAGGCTTGAGGGCCCTGTCTATCGTGGCCGCCGCGATTTCGGGTGGCTCCAGGCCCTGCGCAAAGGCTTCACCCCAGCCGATGATGCCCGCGTCGGTGGACACCTCCACGAGCGTGGCCGAACGATGCGTGACCCAACCCTGGGAAAAGGCGAACGGCTCGCTTAACGGGCTCCTCAAGACGTGAACCTGGATATCCGTGATTCTCATCGCCGGACTGTGGTATCAAGATAAGAAGACAGCGGCCGAATCATACCGAGGGGCGGGACCTCGGTCGCCTTTTCGGAGGCAGGTTAGCGCACGGAGGAGGAGCCATGTACCGGAAGATCCTGATCCCGACCGACGGGTCGGAATTGTGTCGCACTGCGGCAGTCAAGGGAATCGAGCTGGCTCGCGGACTCGGGGCCCAGGTCGTCGCCTTTCACGCGATCCCTGCGACCTCGTACATGCTCTATACGGAGTCCGGGCCCAGCGATCTGATGGTCGAGCAATTCGAGAAAGAGGCGCGCGCGCGGGGCGAGCGCCTGACCAAGGAAGTCGCCGATCTTGCCGCCGCCCAAGGAGTGCCCTGCGAGACCCTGTGCCTGGTGAACGATCATCCGTGGGAGGGCATTATCGAAGCCGCCAATACGAGAGGCTGCGACCTGATCTTCATGGCATCTCACGGCCGGCGCGGCCTCTCGGCGCTGTTGCTCGGCAGCGAGACGATGAAGGTGCTGACCCATACCAAGGTCCCGGTGCTGGTCTATCGCTGAACCCGCATCGGGCAGACGGGGTCTCGGGCAGGCGGCCGGCTCGCCAAAGCCCCGCGCAACCGTTCTGCCAAAAAGCGAAGAGCACGCGGCCCAGAAGCGGCCGAGTGCTCCCGATGTTCATGACCATGGTGCTGCTGCCCCGAATCGAACGGGGGACCTACTGATTACGAATCAGTTGCTCTACCGGCTGAGCTACAGCAGCCCGAAGGCGGCGGATTATACGCGCTGGCGTCGCGGCCTCGCAATCGCCGGCGCCCGATCCGGATTGGGACCACTGGCACTGCGCTCGTCTTCGCGCGATCCTGCAGCCAGGTTCTCTTCGTCGCCTCGCGGCGCGCGACAACGTACCGATCGGCTTGCGTGCGCACGCCCGGATGACGCGGCATACGAGGCGTCGGCGCGCATTTCGTCACTCGCGCCACGCAGCAAGAACACACACCCGACAGCGCACTTCGATGCGGTGCCAAATGACAGCCCACGTCAGCGGAAAACACAATCAAATCCGCGATCGGGCATGGCGTGACGCAGTTCGGCAGAAGCACAGACGCATCTGGGCAGTCGGAATGGATATTGCACCTCGAAAGCCTGATCACAACGCGCGCCTGCTTGTGAACAGCTTGTCTTCAGCGAGGGAGATTTTCCATGACTGCCCCATTCAAGACGCAACTCAAGGCCCCCCTTCTGGGTGCCGCGATCGCCTCTTTGCTCAGCGCGAGTGCCGCGGCGATCGCACAATCCGAAGTCGAGCCAAACGACACCAAGGACCAGGCTCAAGTGCTTGTCATTCCGTCCAGCAGCGTCAGCGTGACCGGAATGATCGGCAGCAGTTCGGGTGGCATGACCACCGATTTCGATTTGTATGCGTTCAACGCCAAGAACGGCGACGTTCCGGTCATCACCATCGTATCGGACGCAGCGTGGGACACCTATTTGGTGCTCTACAGCGCTACCGGCGAGAAACTGGTCGAGAACGATGACGCGGTCACGATGAATCCCGGCAGCAGCTCGCCCTTCGATTCTCGCATCGAGAGCTTCAGAATCGATGCCGATGGGACCTATTACGTGGGGGTCACGCCCGTGCCTCGCTATCCGGGCCCGAACTTTTCCATCATCAACACTTCGCCGACCAACGGTGGCGCGTACACGCTGACGATCGAGGGGGTCACGCCGACGGAACCGTCGCCGGGGCCCGACCCGACACCGCAACCTCCTCCGCCGACCACGACGCCGGGCGGAGATGCGCGAGTGGTCACCATCAAGGTCAGACACCGGCACTGGGACGACGACGAGCCTGAGAACCGCGTCTATCGCAGAATCATCCCGGTGGCGGTTCTGTCGGCGCACGACTTCAACGCCTTCTCGAAGATCGACCGCCACAGCCTGACATTCGGCGCGACCGGCACCGAAGACAGTCTGGCGCGTTGCCGCAAGCGCCCCAAGGACGTCAACCATGATGGCCTTCCCGACCTGGTGTGTTTCTTCAAGACCGAGCAAACCGGATTCGGCGTGGGTGACGCCCAGGGCTTCCTCAACGGCGCCACCAAGGACGGCGAGAAAATCACCGGCTCGGCTTCGCTCAAGGTCTATCAACTGCCGAAGAAGAAGCACGAAGGCTGGCATAAGCGCCATAAAGTCGATCCCTACACCGGCAAGCCGCGGTGGCGATAGACCAAACCGCGCGAGGCAGTCCGAAGTGGACTGAGAAGCGCAGTCCGACAGCAAGCACCGCAGTCCCCGCCAATGGCGGGGACTTTTTTTGCATCGCCCGCGCGCTAACGATTCCGGAATGCCGGCTTGCGCTTCTCCACGAAAGCCGCCATGCCTTCCTTCTGATCCTCTGTCGCGAAAGCGGAATGGAACAACCGGCGCTCGAAGCGCACGCCTTCGGAGAGCGTGGTTTCGAACGCCCGGTTCACCGCCTCCTTGGCCATCATGACGATCGGGAGCGAAAGTTCACAGATCTTCTCGGCCGCCTTCATCGCCTCGTTCATCAGTTCCGAGAGCGGAACGACCCGCGACACCAGCCCGCAGCGCTCCGCCTCCTGCGCATCCATCATCCGCGCCTGGCCGAGCAAGACCATCTCCATGGCCTTCGATTTGCCCACGAAACGCGGCAATCGCTGCGTGCCGCCCGCGCCGGGCAGAATTCCCAGATTGATCTCCGGCTGGCCGAACCTCGCATTGTCCGCGGCCAGAATGAAATCGCACATCATGGCCAGCTCGCAGCCACCGCCAAGTGCGTAGCCCGCGACCGCCGCGATCACCGGCTTTCGGCAGCGCGTGACGCGCTCCCATTCGGCGGTGATGAAGTCGGACTTGTAGACGTCCATGTAGGACTTGTCCTTCATCGCCTTGATGTCGGCACCCGCGGCGAACGCTTTTTCGTTGCCGGTAATGATGATGCAGCCGATATTCTCGTCTGCCTCCAACGAGTCCAGCGCGTGGCCGAGCTCGTTCATCAACTCGGGCGACAAGGCATTGAGCGCTTTCGGGCGGTTCAGCGTGATGACGCCCACGCGCCCGCGTGTTTGCACGATGATGTGTTCGTACGGCATTGGACAAGTCCTCGCTCAGGATGGTCGATCGGCTCGAAAGTTTCTGCGCGACATCGAGAATACCGGTGATGCCCGGCACTACACCCGGATCGACGCAATCCCGGGGTGCGCCCGTCGAGGCCGGCGCCGCGTCGGCACGCCCTGCCGGCGAGCAGGAATGCGTCAGGCGCTGGTGCGCGCGGGCCGCACTCGGATGATCACGTCCATGCCCTCGGCGACCATTCCTTCCGGCACGGCCGGCAACCCGGAGATTCGAACCTCGGACGCGGCAACGTCGGTCAATCGGCCCGACTCGACGTCGTAGATATGGTAGTGCGGTTCGGTGTTGGGATCGTAGAACACGCGGTTCGGATCCACGATCACTTCCCGGATCAACCCTCTGTCGACGAACAGGTTGAGCGTGTTGTAGACCGTTGCCTTCGAAGTTTCCGAGTGCCGCTCGTTCACGATGGCCATGATCTGATCGGCAGACAGATGCTCTTGGCGCGAGAACAGCGCGTACGCGATCTCGATGCGCTGATGCGTCGGGTTGATTCCGTGAGCACGCAGCGTGTCGGCGAGGTTGTCTCGGGTGTACGCAGTGCCTTGCATGG